>NZ_LFJB01000092.1:0-36520 GCF_006658625.1 Bradyrhizobium sp. UNPF46 | reverse complement strand
GCCGGCTCACGGCGTCAAGCGCCAAGGACCCAACGGCTTCCCGCCCACCATCATTATGACAGGCTTTTCAGACACAGGGACCCAGCCACAGGATGGAGTTAGGCGAAGACTCGGAGTTGCCACCTCGCGCCATGACCCCTGCCTGGAGTTATGGGTCCCGGCGTTCGCCGGGACGACACCTCTTTTGGAGCCGCAGCCCGCGCCTAACTAACGCCCCGCGTCCATATCCCCCTTCTCGCGCTGGCCGCTGAGCCACAGTGCGAGCAGAGTCCAGAACGCGCCTGACAACAGATACGCGCCCGAGGCGATGACGCCGAGATTGGTGGCGAGCAGCAGCGCGACCAGCGGCGCGAAGCCGGCACCGAACAGCCAGGCCATGTCCGAGGTCAGTGCCGAGGCGGTGTAGCGGTAGGCATGCTTGAAGTTCGAGGCGATCGCGCCGGAGGACTGGCCGAACGACAGGCCGAGCAGAATGAAGCCGATCACCATGTAGATGGTCTCGCCGAACGCGCCGGCGTCGAGCAGTTGCGGGGCAAAGCCGCTATAGATCGCAATCGCGATCGCCGATCCCATCAACAGCGATTTGCGCCCGACGCGATCGGCGATGATGCCGGAGGCCACGATCGCGCCGACGCCGAACACCGCGGCGACGATCTCGATGATCAGGAAGCGCACCGGGCTCTCGCGGGTGAACAGGAACACCCAGGACAGCGGGAACACCGTGACCATGTGGAACAGCGCGAAGCTCGCCAGCGGCGCGAACGCGCCGAGCATGATGTTCTGGCCTTCGCGCGCCACGGTCTCGGAGATGCGCGCCGGCTGCAATTCGCGGGTCTCGAACAGCGAGGCGTATTCCTCCGTCGTCACCATGCGCAGGCGCGCGAACAGCGCCACGACGTTGATGGCGAACGCGACGAAGAACGGATAGCGCCAGCCCCAGTCGAAGAAATCGTCGGCCGAGAGATTACCGGCGAAATAGGCGAACAGCGCGCTCGCCACGATCAGGCCCAGCGGCGCTCCGAGCTGTGGCACCATCGCGTACCAGCCGCGCTGCGAGGCCGGCGCATTCAGCGCCAGCAGCGAGGCCATGCCGTCCCAGGCGCCGCCCCAGGCCAGACCCTGCGCGATACGCGCCAGCGCCAGCAGCCAGATCGCGGCGACGCCGATGTCGTGATAGCCGGGCAGGAACGCGAGCGCCACGGTGGCAGTGCCGAGCAGAAACAGCGCCGAGATCAGCTTGGCGGTCTTGCCGTAGGCACGGTCGACCGTCATGAAAATGACGGTGCCGATCGGCCGGGCCATGAAGGCCAGCGCGAAGATCATGAAAGAATAAAGGGTGCCGGTCAGCTCGCTCGCGAACGGGAACACCAGGCGCGGGAACACGATCACCGAGGCGATCGCGAAGACGAAGAAGTCGAAGAACTCCGAGGTGCGGCCGATGATGACGCCGATGGCGATCTCGCCGGGACTGGCCTGGTCGTGGCCGTGCTCGCCCGAGTGGTGGTCTGCCATTGCGGGGGTCTGTGCCGTCGCCATTCGTGCGCCCTTAACGTCCTGAAAACCAAAGCCGACCGCCCGGCAAACGCCCGGCAATCCGGCCCTGTCTGACCCAACCTCCCGCACTGCAACATTGGACAAATTGTCCAATGTCCGGATTGTTGCGCCGCAGCTACCCGTTGGCCCCGCAAAAGAAACTCATTCTCAAAGGCTCGGCCCGTGTCTCGTCTCAAGATCCTGGCACTACTACCTCTGGCTGCTGCACTCAGCGGCTGCGACTACGTCGTGCTGGCGCCAGCCGGCGATATCGCTGCCCAGCAGCGCGACCTCGTCATCATCTCCACCGTCCTGATGCTCCTGATCGTCGTCCCCGTGATGGCGCTGACGGTGCTGTTCGCCTGGCGTTATCGCCAGTCCAACACCGAGGCCCGCTACGAGCCGGAATGGGACCACTCGACCGCGCTCGAGCTGGTGATCTGGTCGGCGCCGCTGCTGATCATCGTTTGCCTGGGTGCGCTGACCTGGATGGGCACGCATCTGCTCGACCCCTATCGCACGCTCGGCCGCATCCATGCCGACCGCGCCGTCGACCAGTCCAAGGCCCCGCTCGAGGTCGACGTCGTCGCGCTCGACTGGAAATGGCTCTTCATCTACCCGGACTACGGCATCGCCACCGTCAACGAGCTCGCAGCTCCGGTCGATCGCCCGATCAACTTCCGCATCACCGCATCCTCGGTGATGAACTCGTTCTACATCCCCGCACTCGCCGGCCAGATCTACGCGATGCCGGGCATGGAGACGAAGCTCCATGCCGTCGTCAACCACGCCGGCTCGTACAAGGGCTTCTCGGCGAACTACAGCGGTGCCGGCTTCTCCGGCATGCACTTCAACTTTAGGGGACTCGACGACAAGGGCTTTGACGCCTGGATCGCGCAGGCCAAATCCGCCGGCGGCGCGCTCGGCCGCGCCGAATATCTCCAGTTGGAGAAGCCCAGCCAGAACGAGCCGGTTCGGCGCTGGGGCGCCGTCGATGCCGATCTCTACCGCCTGATCCTCAACATGTGCGTCGAGACCGGCAAGATGTGCCAGAGCGAGATGATGGCGATCGACGCCAAGGGCGGCAACGGCCATGAGGGCCTGAACAACACGCTGCCGCTCACTTACGACAAATACGCCCGCCGCGGCGCTCCGCTCGGGCCCGAGCCGACCTTCGTCGCCGGCACCTGCACGCCGGATGCGCCGCAAGGCCAGACCACGGCGTCGATCAAGGCTCCGATCGACATTGCGCCGCTCACCGGCGCCGGCCTGAAGCGGCCGACCTTCACGCCGCTGAAGTCCTCGTCCTTCTTCCTCGGACTGCGTCCCAAGTCCGATTCCTGAAGTCAGATTCCTAAAGAGATCCCCGCATGTCTCCTGATCTTCTCAAGCTCATCTTCGGCCGGCTCGGCTTCGAATCTCTGCCGCTGCACGAGCCGATCGTCGTCGGCACTTTCGCCGTTGTCGCGCTCGGCGGCGCAGCCCTGCTCGGCGGCCTCACCTATTTCCGCCTCTGGGGCTACCTCTGGCGCGAGTGGTTCACCACGGTGGACCACAAGCGTATCGGCATCATGTACATGATCCTCGGCATCGTGATGCTGCTGCGGGGCTTTGCCGACGCGCTGATGATGCGCGGCCAGCAGATGCTCGCCTTTGGCGGCTCCGAAGGCTACCTCAACGCCCATCACTACGATCAGGTCTTCACCGCCCACGGCGTGATCATGATCTTCTTCGTGGCGATGCCGCTGGTCACCGGCCTGATGAACTACGTCGTGCCGCTACAGATCGGCGCGCGCGACGTGTCGTTCCCGTTCCTGAACAATTTCAGCTTCTGGATGACGGTCGGCGGCGCGGTGTTGGTGATGGCCTCGCTGTTCATCGGCGAATTCGCCCGCACCGGCTGGCTGGCTTATCCGCCGCTGTCGAACATCGGCTACAGTCCCGACGTCGGCGTCGACTATTACATCTGGGCGCTGCAGGTCGCCGGCGTCGGAACGACGCTGTCCGGCATCAACCTGATCTGCACCATCGTCAAGCTGCGATGCCCCGGCATGACCATGATGAAGATGCCCGTCTTCACCTGGACCTCGCTCTGCACCAACGTCCTGATCGTCGCCTCCTTCCCGGTCCTGACCGTCGTGCTCGCGTTGCTCTCGCTGGACCGTTACGTCGGCACCAACTTCTTCACGAACGATTTCGGCGGCAGCCCGATGATGTACGTGAACCTGATCTGGATCTGGGGCCATCCCGAAGTCTACATCCTGGTTCTCCCGGCGTTCGGCATCTTCTCTGAGGTGACCTCGACCTTCTCCGGCAAGCGGCTGTTCGGCTACACCTCGATGGTCTACGCCACGGTGGTCATCACCATCCTGTCTTACCTGGTCTGGCTGCATCACTTCTTCACGATGGGCTCCGGCGCCAGCGTCAACTCGTTCTTCGGCATCACCACGATGATCATCTCGATCCCGACGGGCGCGAAGATGTTCAACTGGCTGTTCACGATGTATCGCGGCCGCATCCGCTACGAATTGCCGATGATGTGGACGATCGCCTTCATGCTGACCTTCGTGATCGGCGGCATGACCGGCGTTCTGCTGGCTGTGCCGCCGGCCGACTTCGTGCTGCACAACAGCCTGTTCCTGATCGCGCACTTCCACAACGTGATCATCGGCGGCGTGGTGTTCGGCGCCTTCGCCGGCATCTCCTACTGGTTCCCGAAGGCGTTCGGCTTCAAGCTCGATCCGTTCTGGGGCAAGATGTCGTTCTGGTTCTGGGTCACCGGCTTCTACCTCGCCTTCATGCCGCTCTACGTGCTCGGCCTGATGGGCGTGACCCGCCGCCTGCGCGTGTTCGACGATCCGTCCCTGCAGATATGGTTCGTCATCGCCGCGATCGGTGCCTTCCTCGTCCTGCTCGGCATCCTCTCCATGCTGATGCAGTTCGCGGTCAGCTTCCTCAGGCGCGAGCAGCTCAAGGACGTCACCGGCGATCCCTGGGATGCGCGCACGCTGGAATGGGCGACCTCCTCGCCCCCGCCGGATTACAACTTCGCCTTCACCCCCGTCGTTCACGACAATGACGCGTGGTGGGACATGAAGCGCTGGGGCTACCAGCGTCCGCTCACCGGCTTCAAGCCGATCCACATGCCCAGCAGCACCGGCACCGGCATCATCCTCGCCGGCCTCGCCACCGCGATGGGATTCGGCCTGATCTGGTACATCTGGTGGCTGGCCGCATTGAGCTTCGCCGGGCTGCTCGTCGTCGGCATCGGCCACACCTTCAACTATCACCGCGACTTCGACATTCCGGCTGAAGACGTCATCCGGACCGAGGACGCGCGCACCAAACTGCTCGCCGGAGCCAAGTAAATGACTGTCGCCGTCAATCCCTCGCAGACCGGCGAGCCGGTCTTCTACCTCGCCGACGAACATCCGCATCCGGAAGGCTGGAGCACCTCGCTCGGCTTCTGGATCTATCTGATGAGCGACTGTCTCATCTTCGCGATCCTGTTCGCCACCTTCGGCGTGCTCGGCGGCAACTACGCCGCCGGCCCGGCGCCGAAGGACCTGTTCGACCTGAACCTGGTCGCGGTGAACACGTCGATGCTGCTGCTGTCGTCGATCACCTATGGCTTTGCCATGCTGACGATGCAGCAGAACAAGGTGGCGCAGACGCAAGTCTGGCTGGCGATCACCGGCCTGTTCGGCCTCGCCTTCATCGGGATCGAGCTCACCGAGTTCGCCCACATGATCCATGAGGGCGCCACGCCGCAGCGCAGCGCCTTCCTGTCCGCCTTCTTCACCCTGGTCGGAACCCACGGCCTGCACGTGTCCTGCGGCCTGATCTGGCTGGTGACGCTGATGGTGCAGGTCGGCAAGTTCGGCCTGATCGAGGCCAATCGCCGCCGCCTGATGTGCCTGTCGATGTTCTGGCATTTCCTCGACGTGGTCTGGATCGGCGTCTTCACCTTCGTCTATCTCCTGGGAGTTCTGCGATGAGCACCGATACCCACACAGCTGGCGCGGACGGCCATCACCACGACGATGGCCACGCCCACGGCTCGTTCTCGACCTATATGCTGGGCTTCGTGCTCTCGGTCGTGCTTACGGCGATCCCGTTCTGGCTGGTGATGAGCGGCGCGCTGCCGAGCAAGCAGATCACCGCCCTCGTCATCATGGCCTTCGCGGTGGTGCAGATCGTCGTGCACATGATCTACTTCCTGCACATGAACACGACGTCGGAGAACGGCTGGAGCATGATGGCGCTGATCTTCACCATCGTCATGGTGGTGATCGCGCTGTCCGGTTCGCTTTGGGTGATGAGCCACCTCAACAGCAACATGATGCCGATGCACGAGATGACGGGAATGAAGTGAGCGGGATCCGGACCGTGACGAGCGAGGCAAAGGACGTGCGCCGCAAGGCTGCACGTCCGCGCCTGTGGCTCACGGTCCTCTCACTCACGGCCTTCGTCGCTCTGATCGCGCTCGGAATCTGGCAGATCGAGCGCCGCGCCTGGAAGCTGGCGCTGATCGACCGCGTCGAGCAGCGCGTTCATGCCCCAGCCCAGCCGATCCCCTCGCCTGCTGCGTGGCCCACGGTCAGCACCGCGAGCGACGAATACCGGCATGTCAGCGTTACCGGCCGCTTCCTGCATGACCGCGAGACGCTGGTGCAGGCCGTGACCGAGGAAGGCCCTGGCTATTGGGTGCTGACGCCGCTTCAGCGCGGCGACGGTACGTCCGTTCTGATCAACCGCGGCTTCGTGCCGTCGGAGCGGCGTGACCCATCGGCACGGCAGGACGGCAATCCAGACGGTCAGGTCGAGATCACCGGCCTGCTCCGCATCACGGAGCCCAAGGGCGGCTTCCTCCGGAACAACGTGCCCCAGCACAACCGCTGGTACTCGCGGGATGTCGCCGCGATTGCGGCGGCGCGCGGCCTCCAGAACGTCGCACCTTTCTTCGTCGATGCCGATGCCGGATCACAAATGGGCGGGGGGCCGATCGGCGGATTGACCGTGGTGCGCTTTCCCAATAACCACCTGGTCTACGCGCTGACGTGGTTTGCCCTGGCCTTCATGCTGGCCGGCAGGCTTTTCGTCACATTCGGCGGCGGGCTGTTCCGCCGCAAGCGCTTCGTCCACGAACCGGCCGGTGGCCCAAGTGCCACCGCGCGCAGGACGGGATCAGATGCTGGAGAGATCGTCGAGCAAACCTGACAGCGGAAGCGCGCCTCGCCAAGCGCCTGGCGAGCTGACCGTCACGCTGCAATCGCAGGCGGATGCACGCAGCGAGCTGGTCGGGGCTGCGCCGACCGATGACGAGACCAACCGCAAGAACATGGCGCTGCTGATCCAGCTGCGCTGGACCGCGGTGGTCGGGCAGATCGTGACCATCGGCGGCGTGCATTTCGGGCTCGGCATTCCCTTGCCCCTGGAGCGGATGAGCGCGGTGATCGGCGCGCTGGTGCTGCTCAACGTCTCCAGCCTGATCTGGGTGCGCCATCGCGCCGCGATCACCAACAACGAGCTGCTGGTCGCCCTGATGCTGGACGTCGCGGCGCTGACCGCGCAGCTCTACCTCTCCGGCGGCGCCACCAATCCCTTCACCTCGCTGTTCCTGCTGCAGGTGACGCTGGGCGCGGTGCTGCTGGATGCCCGCTCGACCTGGTCGCTGGTCGCGCTGACCTGCGCGAGTTTTGTCTGGCTGACGCTGGCCTACCGCCCACTCGATCTGCCGCCGAACCCGATCAGCGAGACCTATAGCCTCGCCGTTGCCGGCATGCTCTTGGGCTTCGTGCTCAACGCCGTGCTGCTGGTCGTGTTCGTCACGCGCATCAACAGGAATTTGCGCGAGCGCGACGCGCATCTGGCGGCGTTGCGCCAGCATGCCGCCGAGCAGGACCACATCGTGCGCATGGGCCTGCTCGCCTCCGGCGCGGCGCATGAGCTCGGTACGCCGCTGGCCTCGCTCTCGGTGATCCTCAGCGACTGGCGCCGCATGCCGGATCTTGCCGCCGATCAGGAGCTCGCCGAGGATCTCACGGAGATGGAAACCTCGCTGCAGCGCTGCAAGTCGATCGTCACAGGCATCCTGGTCTCGGCGGGCGAAGCGCGCGGCGAAGGCTCCTCGCCGACGACGGTGACGGCCTTCGTCACCGCCCTGGTCGACGAATGGCGCGACGCGCGCTCGGCACGGACGCTCTATTTCGTCAACACTTTTGGCGCGGACGTGGCCATCGTCTCCGACGTCGCGCTGAAGCAGGTTATCTTCAACGTGCTCGACAACGCCTATGAGGTGTCGCGCGACTGGGTCGAGCTGGTGGCCGAGCGCGAGGGTGACAACCTCGTGCTGTCGATCTCCGATCGCGGCCCGGGCTTCGCGCCGGAGATGCTGGCGCAGCTCGGAAAACCATATCACTCGAGCAAGGGCCGCGCCGGCGGCGGGCTCGGGCTGTTCCTGGTGGTGAACGTGGTGCGCAAGCTGGGGGGCAGCGTCACGGCCGAGAACCACAGGAAGCGCGGCGCCACGGTGCGCCTGACGCTGCCGCTTTCAACGCTGGCGATCGGAGGAAATTTTGGCGCCTGACCGTTCGCTCATCGTCGTCGAGGACGATGCCGGCTTTGCGCGCACGCTGAAGCGCTCGTTCGAGCGCCGCGGCTACGAGGTCGTGCTCGCCGCCTCGATCGAGGAGGTGCGCCAGGTGCTGGAAGAGCGAACCTTCGGCCATGCCGTGGTCGATCTCAAGCTCGGCGGGGCCTCGGGCCTTGCCTGCGTCGAGCTGCTGCACACGCATGATCCCGACATGCTGATCGTGGTGCTCACCGGCTTTGCCAGCATCTCCACCGCAGTGGAGGCGATCAAGCTCGGCGCCTGCCACTATCTCGCAAAACCCTCCAACACCGACGACATCGAAGCCGCCTTCACCAAGGCCGAAGGCAATACCGAGGTCGCGCTCGATGCACGGCCGACCTCGATCAAGACGCTGGAATGGGAGCGCATCCACCAGACCCTGATCGAGACCGATTTCAACATCTCCGAGGCGGCGCGGCGATTGGGCATGCACCGGCGCACGCTGGCAAGGAAGCTCGAGAAACGGCCGGTGAAGTAGGTGGTCCGCAACTCTCACGCCGTCATTCCGGAGCGTGCGAAGCACGAGCCCGGAATCCATCGGGAGACAGAGACGGTGAACGAATGGATTCTCAGGTGCGCAATTGCGCACCGTAGTTCTCGCTTCGCGAGCCCCGGAATGACGGCTGTGGCACCCCAAACAAAAAGCCCGGCCGAGCGGCCGGGCTTTTGATCTGTTGCGATCGACGCGACGAAAGCGCTTACGCGGCCTCGTCGGCGACGGTGGTGTCGTCGCCATCGGTGTCGTCGGTCTCGCCCTCGGCATCGGCCTCGCCCTCGGCGGCTTCCGCCTTGGCATTGCGGCGCGGGCTCTTGGCGAGCTGGGCCTCGATCTCCTTGACCGCTTCGGTCTCGGTCGAGTGCTGCACCACCGCGATCTCGCGGGACAGACGGTCGAGCGCCGCTTCATAGAGCTGGCGTTCGCTGTAGGACTGCTCCGGCTGCGATTCCGAGCGGTAGAGGTCGCGCACGACTTCCGCGATCGCGACGATGTCGCCCGAATTGATCTTCGCTTCGTATTCCTGGGCGCGGCGCGACCACATGGTGCGCTTGACGCGGGCACGGCCCTTGAGGGTCTCCAGCGCCTTCTTGACCAGCGTCGGCTCGGACAGCTTGCGCATGCCGACATTGGCGACCTTGGCGGTCGGCACGCGCAGCGTCATCTTGTCCTTGATGAAGTTGATGACGAACAGCTCGAGCTTCGCACCGGCGATCTCCTGCTCCTCGATGGCCAGGATCTGGCCGACGCCGTGAGCGGGATAGACGACGAATTCGTTGGCCTTGAAGCCCTGGCGCTGGGTCACGACCTTCTTTTCCTCGACCTTCGGCGCAACAGCGGGCTTCGCGGCCGGCTTGGCAGCGACGGGAGCCTTGGCAGGAGCAGCAGCAACGGGAGCCTTCGGCGCGGCAGGCTTGGCAGCGGGAGCCTTGGCAGTCACAGGCTTGGCAGCAGGCTTAGCAGCGGTCGCTTTCGCGGCCGGTTTGGCAGTCTTGTTAGGCATTGCGCTTCTTTTGTTCTTCGAGGACTTTGCAGCCGGCGCCTTCGTCGCGGTCCGACCCTTGGATGCGCTACGGCTGGCCGCGGCGACTTTTTTGGCCTCCTTATGGGAAGCCCTCGCTGAAGTACTCTTTTTACGCGTTTTCTGTGACACAGCCTGCGCGCGGAAACTGCCACGCCCCTGTTCGACATTTGGTTTCACGGGAACCCAGAGGGGCCAACGGGGCTGACGGGGTTCGGCTTAATGTGCCCAATATAGCACATTTCCCGCAAAAATCAATGATTTAGGGGTCTTCAGGGCTGGTTTTCGGCGGCAGGGCCGCTATTAGGGTTAAGTTTGGGCCCGAATTAGTCGCCGGAGCCGGGGTTCGGAGAAAAATATTTCTCGAACTTGCCTTCCATGCCGTCGAATTCCTTGGCGTCGGCAGGTGATTCTTTCTTCTGGGTGATGTTCGGCCAGCTTTTGGCGTACTGGGTGTTCACTTCCAGCCACTTTTCCAGGCCAGGTTCCGTGTCCGGCTTGATGGCGTCGGCGGGGCATTCCGGCTCGCACACGCCGCAATCGATGCACTCGTCGGGGTGGATGACGAGCATGTTGTCACCCTCGTAGAAGCAATCGACCGGGCAGACCTCGACGCAGTCGGTGTACTTGCACTTGATGCAGTTTTCAGTGACGACGTAAGTCATCCAACACGCTCCGAAAAGCTCTTTTAAAAGTCGCGGCTTGCCTAGCGCGGATGGCCCGGCGCCGCAAGCTCGACAAGCCCGATCATGACGGCTTTGCGCGTTTGATCGACCAAGAAATGAATGAGAAGCGCAATTAATTGCGCGTTCCGAGCTCCTCGTAGAGCTCGCGTGCCGAAGCAGCATCGCCGCGGCGTTCGCTAAAGCTTGTCACTCGCAAGACGCGCACCGTGCGATCGAGCGCGACAGTGATGACGTCGCCGAGCTTGACCGCATGGCCCGGCGACTTTTCGCGCTCACCGTTGACGCGGACGTGGCCGGTCTCGACCAGCTCGGCAGCCGAGGTGCGCGCCTTCACCACCCGTGCGTGCCACAGCCATTTGTCGAGGCGCTGCCGCTCGGTCGTCGTGGGACTACTCCTTCCGCCCCGACAGCTGCTCCTTCAGCGCGGCGAGCTTGGCGAAAGGCGAGTTCGGATCGGCAGGACGATCGCGCTCGCGCGGATTCGCGCTCGAGGCATAGGGACGGAGCGACGGACCGCCCTGACGGTCACGGCCCTTGTCGCGGTCACGGCCACGGTTGTCGCGGCCCTTGTCGCGATCGCCGCCGAACTTCTTGTTGTCGCGGTTGCGATCGCGATCCTTGTCGCGGTCCTTGCCCTGGAAGCTGCGATTGCGGTCATCGCGGCGCTCGCCGCCCTCGCCACCACCTTCGCGCGGCTTGCGGAAGTCCTTGTTGCCGTCGCGACGGTGACCGCCGCCATGGCGATGCCCCGGCTTCGCGCCTTCGGCCGCTTCGCCGGGCGCGGCGCTCGCTTCACCGGCTGCGGCGCCGGCCTCGGCACCGGCCTGCGGGCGCTGGCCGTGATGACGCTGGTGGCGGTGGCGCTCGTGGCGCGGCTTGCGGTCCTCGTGACGGCCGCCGGGACGCCAGACCTCGACCAGCTCGGGCTCGGCGGGCGTGGCCGCAGCCTCAGGCGCGGCGGCATCGGCCGATGCAGCGGCTTCCGTTGCCACGGTCTCGGCGGCAGCCGCTTCGAGGCCGGCAGCCTCCGCCGGCGCAGCGGCCTGTTCGGCCGGCGGCGCGATACCGGGGGCATCTTCAGGCGTGACGGGCGCTTCAGGAGAAGCTTCGAGCGCAGGCTCGGCCGGCGCGGGCTCGTCGTGCTGCTCCATGCCGGGCGCGTCCTCGACGGTGACGGCTTCGACAGCAGTCTCCGCGGCCGGCGTCTCTTCTGGCTGGCCGGCAACGGCCTCCGCGGCGGTTTCGGTCGAGGCCTCATTCGCGGTCTCGGCGCTGCCTTCGACCGGCGGCGTCTCGGCCGCGACCGCCTCCACCACGGCCGGTTTTGCCGGCAGCGGCGGACGCTTCTCCATGCGATAGCCGAGCGCGCGCAGCACGGACGCAAAATCCTCGCCGGCAGATCCCGTGAGCGAGGTCATCGCCTGCGTCACGACGAAGCCGCGGCCGTCGAAAGCGCCGGCCGGCTTTTCGCCGGAGGCGTTCTCGCGCCAGGCCAGCGCCGGGCGGATCAGATCGGCAAGACGCTCCAGGATGTCGACGCGCACCGCGCGCTCGCCGGCCTGCTTGTAGCCGAGCACGCGATAGGCATCGCGCGGCAGCGCCTTGTCGACCGGGAACGAGGTGCGGCCCGAGGAGGCCAGATGCTGCGCGCCCGAGAGCGAGGACAGATCGACATTGTCCTGCTTCAGCGCCCACAACAGCGCGGCGAGCGCGCGCGCGGCGGGCTTGAGCAGGCCGGGGAAATAGATGTGATAGGCGCCGAAGCGGACGCCGTACTTCCGCAAGACCGCGCGCGAGGGCTGGTCGAGATCCTTCAGCTCGTTGGCGATTCTGGGCCGCTCCAGCACGCCGAGCGCCTCGACGAGCTGATAGGCGATGCCGCGGGCGATGCCGGTGACGTCCTCGGCCTTGGAGAGCTCGAACATCGGCCCGAGCAGCTTCTCGATATGGGTCTTGAGCCAGAGCTCGAGCCGGGCCTGCACTTTCTCGCGGGGGGCGCCGGTCAGGCGCTCGTCGGAGATGATGCGGATCCGCGGATGCAGCGCGTCCTCTGCGGCAGACAGTCGCGCCACGGCATCGCCGGTCCAGCGGATGATGCCTTCGGAGGTCAGCACGAACTGATCGTCGGGCGCGTTGCCGAGCCGTTCGGCGCGCGTGTTGATCTCGCCGGCGAGCACCGCTTGCGCTGCAGCCTGCAAGGCTTTCGCATCGGAGCCTGCTTCCGCCGCATCCGGTGCAAAGGTGAAGCCGTCGAGGCGGCCGATGACATGGCCTTCGACGATGACTTCGCCGGTCTTGCCGATTTCAGTATTCAAGCTCGTGTTCTCCCGCAGGCGGCGCATCAATACACTGGTCCGGCGATCAACGAAACGCTCAGTCAAGCGTTCATGGAGCGCATCCGATAATTTATTTTCGACCTCCCGCGTCACCCCCTGCCAGCGTTCGGGGCCTTTCAGCCAGTCCGGACGGTTGGCGACGAAGGTCCAGGTGCGGATTTGCGCGATCCGGGCCGACAGCGTGTCGATGTCGCCGTCGATGCGGTCGGCCTGGGTGACCTGGGCCTCGAACCAGGCATCGGGAATGCATCCCTTCTGCATCAGGAAGCCGTAGAGCGTGGTCACCAGCTCGGCATGGGCGGCCGGCGACAATTTGCGATAATCCGGGACCTGGCAGGCTTCCCACAGCCGTTCCACGGCCTCCTTGCCATGCGCGATATCGCGCACCTCGACGTCGCGGGCGGCGTGCTCGAGCACGCGCATGTCCTCGGCGACGGGCGCGCGCGTCAGCGCCTCGTGGCCGGGGGCGAGGTTCAGCGAGACCTGCAGCGCGCCGAGCGAGGAGAAATCCAGCTTCGCATTGCGCCATTGCAGCACCTTCACATTGTCGAAGGTGTGGTTCTGCAGCGCGTTGACGAGCTCGGGCTCGAACGGCGCGCAGCGCCCCGTCGTCCCGAACGTGCCGTTGCGCGTGGCGCGGCCGGCGCGGCCCGCGATCTGCGCGAATTCGGACGGCGTCAGGCGGCGGAACTGGTAGCCGTCGAACTTGCGGTCGGAGGCGAAGGCGACGTGGTCGACGTCGAGATTGAGGCCCATGCCGACGGCGTCGGTGGCGACGAGATAATCGACGTCGCCGTTCTGGAACATCTCCACCTGCGCATTGCGCGTGCGGGGCGAGAGCGATCCCAGCACCACGGCGGCGCCGCCATGCTGGCGCTTGATCAGTTCGGCGATGGCATAGACCTCATCCGCCGAGAACGCGACGATGGCGGTGCGGCGCGGCTGGCGCGTGATCTTGCGGTCGCCGGCAAATTCCAGCTGCGACAGCCTGGGACGCGTGATCATGGAAACGCCGGGCAGCAGCCGCTCGATAATCGGGCGCATGGTGGCAGCGCCGAGCAGCAGCGTCTCGTCGCGGCCGCGGCGGTTGAGGATGCGATCGGTGAAGACGTGGCCGCGTTCGAGATCGCTCGCGATCTGCACCTCGTCGACGGCGAGGAAGGAGAGGTCGAGATCGCGCGGCATCGCCTCGACGGTCGAGACCCAATAGCGCGGATTTCTCGGCTTGATCTTCTCCTCGCCGGTGACGAGCGCGACCGCCTCGCTGCCGACCCGCGCGGCGATCTTGTTGTAGACCTCGCGCGCGAGCAGGCGCAGCGGCAGGCCGATTATGCCCGAGGGATGCGCGAGCATCCGCTCGATGGCGAGATGGGTCTTGCCGGTGTTGGTCGGCCCGAGCACCGCAGTGACGCCGGCGCCAGGCACTCGATCGTGAAGGGCGCGCTCGGAAGCGAAGGGGGAGGAGGAAAAGGCCATGTAAGGGAATTAGGTAGTGGCGATTTGGGCGAATGTCAGTGCCGGATTGGGGCGGAGGGCGCGCAAGGTGTCAGCCATGTCTGCGAACGCTGTGCTGGCGCGGTCCTCACGACTGTCATCGCCCGGCTCGACCGGGGCATGACGGCGGAGTGTGTGGGAGCATCGCTCCAAATCCCGCGCAACTGTCTCACTTTGCGACGCTTTTCCCGTTGGCCTTAAGCTTCGGAACGACTCTAGAACGAATCGCGGCCGAATCGCTGACTCCCGATTGAGTCCCGTTCCGTTCACGCAACATGTCGCGGGAGTCCGGTTGGCTGCAACTAGATGGAGTTTTCGGTTGCCGCACAAGTGACGGTTCGAGGGCGGAAAGCCTTAAGTTGGGGACGGCGCGGAGTCGAATCAGAATCGGGGAGGAGTCAAATGGATTCCCGGGCGGCAGCCGGCCCAACTCATTTTTGCGAAAACAACCCCATGCACAGTAGAGATGTGGTTGAAATTGCTGGATCTTTCTTACCCTCCCCTGGAGGGGGAGGGTCGATCGCGCGCAGCGCGAGCGGGGTGGGGTGATCTCTCAACACGAACAGTCCCCGTGGGGAGAGATCACCCCACCCCGTCACCCATCTCGCTTACGCTCGATGGCTGCCGACCCTCCCCCTCCAGGGGAGGGTTAAGAGGCACCGCTGCCGTGGTCGCCCTACTGCGTCTTCGCCACGCGGGGCGGCTGGGCGGTGGTGATGAAGCTGGTGGCTTCCAGCATGGCCGGTCCCAGCGGGGTCGGCACTTTCAGCCAGAACGGGACCAGGATGCGCGTGCCGGCGACGGGGGCGAACGCGATTTCCATGTTGCGCTGGGCGGCGAGGTATTTGATCACGGGACGGTCGGGGATGTAGCCGGCGACGGGCACGAAATAGATCGCGCAGACCACGACCGGGCCCTTGTAGCCCTTCTCCGCCTTCACGCTCTCCATGCGCTTGAAATCGAGCTTGAGCTCGTAGCGCATGCGGCCGTCGAACACGGGGGCCGAGTTGTGGCAGGCCTCCGGCGAGACGGGATCGCCAGTGCCTGATACCCGCAGCAGCGAGGCCGTCATGGGGTCCCAGACGCCGCGGCGATGCGCCTCGGTGACCACGATGCGGTCCGGATCGACCGGCGGCTCCGGCAGGATGGCAAAATCCTTCACATTGCCCTTGTCGAGCGTGATGCGGATCTCTTCGGTCTTCTTCGAGGTGGTGGTGGAGGCCTGGTAGCCGGTCGCGACCAGCGCGCCGTTGACGACGCGCCCCTGGCTGGCGCCGGTGCCGGACCCGCCGGTGAAGGATTTCAGCAGGCCCGAGGTGCCGCCCGAGGCCGCGGCCGCGAACACGTCGTCCTGGATGTCGATGTTCCAGGCGCCCTTGCCGACGGGAATGCCGGCGAGCGAGGCCTCATATTGCGCCTCGAGCTTGCCCTGCGCCGCCGCCGGCGCCGCGCCCCACACCACGGCCAAGCCGCAAACCACCGTCAGCCAGCCGGCCAGGCGCGGGCGAGCGAAGCGCGATTTGAGCGCAGAAAAGGGCGTTGTGGGCACGAAACAATCCAATCGGGGCGCCAATCGGGACGCGATGGCCGTTACTTAAGCCAAAAACCGCGACAAACAATGTGTCCCGGCGTGTCCGCCGGGGAACTCCAACGGAGTCCCAGGGAACTCCACCGGACTATTCGGGCCCGAATGCGCCCTTTATGTGATGGTAAGGCGCGACAAACATTGCCGTTTTGGTGATCTCTTCGCCTCTCCCCCTCTGTCTCTTCCCCCTCGCCCCGCTTGCGGGGAGAGGGTCGGGGTGAGGGGGACTCGCCGCGGGGGCGGTGGCAGTTGGGTATCCCTACCGTACACCTCCCCCGCGGAGACTCCCCCTCACCCGGAATCCGCGCTATTCGCGCGCATTCCGGCCTCTCCCCGCTTGCGGGGAGAGGCGAAAAGACCGCCCGAAAACTTGACTGTCCGCCCCTTCCCCCCTATACGTCCGCCCGCTCCCTGCAAGGACAGAGAATTCGCCCCCGTGGCGCCCAGAATGGCGGCCGCACATCGTTGGGGGTTTTAGGATAAGGATTGATGCCATGTCTCGCCGCTGCGAACTGACGGCCAAGGGCCCCCTCGTCGGCCACAAGGTCAGCCACTCCAACATCAAGACCAAGCGCCGCTTCCTGCCGAACCTGGTCAACGTGACCTTCATCTCGGAAGCCCTGGAGCGCAACGTGCGCCTGCGCGTCTCCACCAACGCGGTGAAGAGCGTCGACCACAATGGCGGCCTCGATGCCTTCCTGCTCAAGGCCAACGCCGACAACCTCTCCCCGCGCGCCCTCGAACTGAAGCGCGCCATCGTCAAGAAGGTCGGCCCGACGGCCGCACCGGCGAAGAAGGCGAGCTGAGCTTTTCAGAATTGGGCGGGGGCTAGGTTGCGTCGCGTGGCGTAGGCTTAGCCAAGTAAGAGTTTGCGTTGCGGCCGGATCGGAAGATCCGGCCGTTTTTGTTGTTCTTAAGTTATATGCTTGAGTGAGACAAAATGCTCTCAAGGAGCCGATTTAACCGATGCGGCTTCGACACTTCACATTCCCAAATTGTCAAACACGTCCATCCCTCCGCGCGCAGTGCTCTCTTATGCCTTGCATCACGCGATCGATTTCCACGGACTTTTTCCATCCAGTATTTCGAATTTGACTTGACCCTGCGTCTTCCGTCCCCGCACTTCGTACATCCGTGCCAAAAACACCCATGAACAAAGATTACGACGCGCCGCGATCGGAAGATGATGTCCGGTTTTCCTGGAAGGGTCTTCGCATGCAGCCGAAACCGTAGGCCGGCAGCGAAAAGAAAACGGCGAACGGCAATCTCCGGGCGAGTATTTTTCGAACGGATAGCCGCCATATTCGCGCTTCGTCGAATCGCGGAGATTTTATCCATTTTATTAGCCGTCAACGCCCTTGCCGCACCAAACCACTGAAACTTAACGAGATTTTTACTATACTTAGGAACAATTGGACGCAACACCCCTGTGCGTATACCTTCGGTTGCAGCAGCGTGCCGCAAGAACCCGCACGCGATCTCCCAGTTAGATGCAGAGTGATGACGAAGGCGCAGCGACAACGATCTACTTCTGGGCGCAAGACGAATAAGCTTCCAAAAATAGTAAGCCTCTTTTCCGGCGCTGGCGGACTGGATCACGGATTCAAATCCGCCGGCTTTGAACTCAGTGCAGCTTTCGACATCTCCCCCGCAGCAATCGAGACGCATAAGCGGAATTTTCCGGGCGCAACCGCCACGGCTGGTGACTTGAGTGCGCTTGGCCCCAAAGGCGTTGCTTCGATTGTCAAAGAAGCGGTGGATACTGGTTCTCGGATAGGGATTATCGGCGGCCCTCCTTGTCAGGGATTCTCCAGAGCGAATACCACGGCAACGGCATCAGACCCCCGAAATCAGCTACCTAAACTGTACATCGAAATTGTTCGGGAGCTTCAAAAGCATTTCGAAGTTGAATTCGTGGTGTTCGAGAATGTTCTCGGAATCCGCGACAAGAAGCACTCAGTTGCATACCAAAACCTCCTCTCTGGACTACGCGCTCTCGGATTTCAAATAACCGCGAAGGAGCTCTGCGCTCTTGATTTTGGTGTCCCGCAAACACGACGCAGGATAGTGCTCTCTGCTATCAGAACCGAAGTTGCGAAGCGGCCTGTTCGTCCGAGACGAAGGCGGGGGCTTGCGACGGTCCAAGAAGCAATAGGAACTCTTCCCAAACCGAAGTTCTTTTCACGAGGTTTGGTACCAGAAGACATTCCATATCACCCCAATCACTGGACGATGAATCCAGTGTCGCCACGGTTTAAGATGAAAGCAGCAATTCACAACGGGCGCTGCTTCAAACAACTCAGTTGGAAGAAGCCCAGTCCAACAATCGCATTTGGTCACCGGGAGATTTATGTTCATCCGAGCGGTACACGCCGTTTGAGTATATTTGAAGCGATGCTCCTACAAGGTTTCCCAGACACATTTGTGTTGAAGGGAAATCTTTCTCAGCAAGTGGAGCAAATATCGAATGCAGTTCCTCCACCTCTAGCCAAGAGTGTTGCGGCGGCGATTAGACGCTCATTGAGAGAGTAAATTGGCTACCAAAATCATCGAGCAAAGAAGCGCGAACGAGCAGGAACTCGCAAGGAAGATCATTCAAAGCGAGGACCGAGATGTCGTCATCCAGACCACCCTTCAAACTAATGAGCAGGTTATTGCTCGCGTTACCGATGGAATCTATCGGCAGCCCGCATCGGCCCTTCGAGAATTGATCTCCAATGCGTACGATGCAGACGCGACTCGCGTGACGATCAAGACCGACGTCCCTCGCTTCGAACGTATTACCATTGAGGACAACGGTACGGGCATGTCGCCCGCGGTTCTTGCGCACCTTCTCTTTAACATCGGCGGCAGCGCTAAGCGAAATTTGGAGGGCGAGGAGCTAGGGATTACATCGCCAACTGACCCAACACGAAGTCCAGGCGGCCGTCGACTCATTGGCAAGATTGGCATTGGCTTATTCTCTGTCTCTCAGCTGACTCACTCTTTCCAAATCATAACGAAGATCCGCGGCGATAATCATCGCACAGTGGCAACTGTATCGTTGAGACAATTTTCAGACTCGGAAGTCGCGCCGTCCCACGGGGAAAAGAAGTTTGAGTCAGGAAAGGTTGTTATCTGGCGCGAAAAAGCTACAGACCTGCAAAGTCACGGCACCACCATCGTTCTTAATTCAATACGTCCTCAAGCTCGCGACACACTCCGTAGTCGTGAGATTTGGGGCGCGATCAAGCAAAACGAACAAACTGCCGGGAACGAGGAGAAGCAATCGATCGACCCGCCAAAGTTTCATGTTGGCAGAGTTGACGAAACTGGAAGACTTCTCGACCCCATTGGGGATGAATTCACATCGCTTCCCTGGGACAAATCCGACAATCCATCCAAGGCCTTCGAGAGGCTCGTTGACGCGGTATGGGACCAAACTCAGGCAGGCACTCCGAACCCAAAGCTCGAAAGAGTGTTTGACTATTATTTGCGAATGGTCTGGCTTCTTGGACTTTCTGTGCCGCTGCCCTACGTCCAGGGGCACTTATTCGATCAACCCGCATCAGGCTGGGCCGAGACATTCCTGCTGTCAAATAGGCCAAAAGGCGCTGCACACTCGATCCGTGGCCCCGGATCGATACGGGACGCAGTTGATCTAGAAGACCCCAAAGAGTCTGCCGGAAAATTCGAAGTTTTCGTCGATGACCTCAAACTGTCCCGTCCAGTCAAGTTCAGAGACCTCCCCGTTCCGTCCACGCACTCGCTCAAACAGCCTTTAGTCTTTGTCGGCAAGTGCGACGAGACCTTCCCAAAATTGCCACCAGAACTAAGCGGCGGCAGGCTTCAATTCGAAGCCTATCTGTTTTGGTACCCCAAAATTTCGCCGACCGAGCATCAAGGATCACTCATACGCATTCACGGGGCGAGCGGCACGTTATTCGACCCCACATTCATGCGATACCAGATTTCAGAACAGACACGGACAAGACAAATCACGTGCGAAATTTTCGTCAGCGAAGGACTTGATAGCGCGCTCAACATCGACCGGGAGTCTTTCAATAACGCCCATCCACATGCCGTCTATATAACACGATGGCTTCACGAAGCTCTCCGACAGTTGGCAACTGTACAGAAGAAAGCAGCCAGCCAGGTAAGAAGCCACGAGCGCGAAGGCAAAAAGGACGCCCACCTAGTCGCTATTCAGAATGTTGCATCTAAGGTCTGGACCGAACAGTCAGACGATCCGGCCTCGGCTCCTCCATCGGTGGAGCTTGTCGAAGGCGACATTCCAAAACGAACCAACCCGGATACATACGTTTATCAACGCTCGACCGTCGCGGCGAGAGAAAGGCCGAAGACCGCAAAGGAACGAGCAAGAGCTACTATTATCGATGAGAAATTGAAGGCGATTACTCAAGTTCTTGCGTCGTTTGGCTTCATAGATCAGCTGACAAAAAAGAAACAGGAGGCTCTTCTAAGGGCTATCCACCGGATATTGGAAGAGCGAGAGGGATGAGCGATCAAGGGGCGGGGAGCGGTTCTGGAAGCTTTGCTGACAACATTTCCGGGGTTGGTGAGTATGAATTTTCACTACCGAAGAAGAGATACTTTCAACCTTGGCATAAGCCACGGAAGCAGTTCGTTAGAAAGGAGCAATGGTGCTACTTTATTGGACAACTGCTCGACGAGATTCCGATATCGGAGAATACACTTACCTACTTTGGGCTTCCCGGCGATGATCTACTCGACCTAAGATGTTTCGGATCCGCCGTATGCGAACCAAGACACATCAAGCTTCGCTTCCTTGGCTTCAACAATAGCGCGGCCGCCGCAGCGGAAGGCCAGACAGAGCTGAACATCTCAATGGATGAAGTGAGCAAGTCCGCTTCTTTCGATCCTCGGTCTGAGATTCTCCCCGATGACATGCGAGAACTCGTGAACACGAGCTCTATTGCTTGGTACAAAACATCTCAAATTGGACCTTACGACGTTATCAACTTGGACCTATGCGACGGCTTTGGAGCGCAATCGCCGGGACATTTTGACGAGACGTACTACAACATGATCCTAACACTGCTATCGGTTCAAGCACGCCGGAAGACGCCGTGGCTGCTTCTCCTGACAACAAGAGTCGGCAAAGCGCATGTGCATGCAGAAACCTTAAAGCGGCTTGCCGGGCTCTATCGTCTCAATCTTGCAGAATGCGCACCATTTCAGGCGGCGTCGTCCGAAAGATTCAACATCTCCGATGCTACTTCGCTCGAAGACGCTAAAAAGTCGGAAGCTGGAATACAGTCCGTATTCTTAGTGGGACTTTGCAAATGGTTCCTACATCTTGCAGCCGCCCATAACCCTCCTTCAACTATGGAGGTGAAAAGCGCACTTGGCTATAGGGTTCATGGCAACGCTTCCATAGCCGATATGGTTTCCATAGCAATTCGCTTTAACCCCACCTTTGAAGTGACAAAGGACCCTGCCAATCTGGCAACAATTCAACCGACGCCCATCGATGAGTGCGATCTGGCGACCAAAGTGTTGAAGCGAGTTAGCAGCCTACTCGATGTAGACGAATACCTATTATCCGAGAGAGACATTCGTCAGGAAATGATTGAAGAAATGTGCACACTTCTTGAAGCAGCACGCTACGATACGGACGAATATCGAAGGCAACAATCGATCTGACCATCAACTAGCTCGGTGGATGTCACATGTACGAGCATCGGTTGTTTGACGTGGAGATCCTGCGGATCATCGACGAACAACGGATGTATTGGCCAAGGACGGCTGAGGTTCAAGCAGAGGCGAGTCCGTCGTGCAATCGAGAGTATCAAGATCTAAGGAAAATCCCATGGGAGGATGTCGAAGCAATAAGCGCCTTAGAAGCGGACCTCATTACTCGGCTGGAAGCAGCTACCAACCCTGATGCAGAACACGAAGCGATCTTTGATGAACTGTATGAAGACCCGCTAGGCATTCTTGGATTGGATATTGGGGTCGCTTCGGCTGTTGCCGCCTTATCAGCGGCGGGATGCATACCAATCAGCAGTTGTAATGGGGGCGCTTATGGAGGGCTTCATCGCGAGGCCTATCCGCTCATCGCATTCTTTGCAAGAAAAAGACAGGTTAACCTTCTTCTGGATTGCGCCAAAGAAGCGGACGCAGGACTTGAGAATGACGAATCGGGTCTTCTGATACTGTATTCAAACGATATTCGAAAAATGCGCGTCTTTGCAGCCGCTCTCTCCGACCGCTGTAAAAGTTAGACCAGCAATTAACTAGCTATAGTCCGCTTACATTTGGCTCAATAGATAGCGCACAGCATTCGATGTGATCGAGCCTGAGCACGGCACCGACCAAAGCCTGAGCCGAACCTGATCTGCTGTGACGGCACCCAGCGCTAACATCTCGAAAAACATCTCCACGTTCCTAGCTATCGCTGCCTGCGCACGTTGAACACGACGTGGCCGCCCCCTCCCCCTACCCCCGAAAATCAATGCTCCGCAGCACGATCCCCGGCGGCTGCCCCTCGAATTCGCTGGCGTGGTATTTGCCGGCGGCGCAGGCTTCGATGCGCTCGCGCAGGCGGGTGAACTGGGCTTCGCGGTGCTCGGGGGGGACCCTGGGGCCGCGCTCGAGATCGTCCATCGCCGAGGTCGAGATCGCGCAGCCGATCTCGCGCGCGCCGTCGCGCATCGAGAACAGCACGATCATCCGCTCGTATTGGAGGCCGATGTAGCGGCCGCTGCTGAGTGTCATCGCCTGCTCCTTGACGAGGGTTGGTTAAGCCCGGCTGCTTCCGCCTTCGGCGCGACGGGCCCGGACGAGTGCCCCCAAGGGCCGGCAAGGGCCGGCCGCCCGCGTCGCGTCCGCGTCTTTTCGCGCGTGAGGCGACGCGAGCGGCCGAGACTCGCCTCAGCTCTCCTCCGACAGCCGGGCGAAATCGTCGAGCAGCGCGGACACCAGCGCGCGGTGGCGCGTGTCCTCGACCGGCAGGCTCGCGGCATAGAGGTTGAGCAGATAGCGCGCCTTCACCGCGGCCTCGGGCCAGGAGATGGCGGGCACGGTCATCAGGCGGTGTTCGAGATCGGCCTCGCGCTCGCGCAGCTGCCGGACATTGTTCTCGACATCGGCCAGCGCGCGGCGCAGATCGGTCGCCTTCTGCGCGGCCATGCCGCGATGCCTGTCGAGATCGACGGGATGGTCAGTCATTGGCGGCGCTCGCGTCGATGCGTTGAGCGTCCGCGAGGTCGATCGAGCCGATCGCATGCATTTCCGCGGTGCCGCCGGGCCCGCCTTCCGCGGGCACCGTGATCATGGTCGCGACGCGGCGCCAGGCGGCGAACGACAGGCCCTCGATCATCTCCTCGTCGGTGACGACCTCATAGGCGCCCGCCGGCAGTTCGCGCGCGATGCCGCGGATGTGGAATGGATGCTTGAACGTCACGGATTCGCGCCGCGAGCGGATGGTCATGCGCGCCTGCCTTTCGAAAAGAGGGGGCCCCACCGGACGCTGGCGGACGCGAGCATGCGCGCATTGCGCGGCAATAGCCAGCGTTATTGTCGGTGCAGCGCGCGCCGCGGCGCCAGGCGCGGTGATTGCGCGCACGGCGTTTTAGTCCTCGCTATCGGAGCGCGGCAGGCGTAGGGTCGATCGCATCACCGCAACTCGGCAACGGCTTCGACCGGTGACTGAGGGTCGGTTTGCGCTCCCGCCGCGAGTTTCCGGGAGCGAGCATGTCGAAGTTCCGCCTTTCCGAATGGATCGTGCCGCCGGTGATCGTTCCATTGTTCCTGCTGCTGCTGATATGCGCGGCAGCCCTCTTCAATGGCTAGGACCGCGCGCGTGCCCTATCTCGTCAGCGGCACAAAGGAATATGGCAGCTCCAATCTCGGACGCGACAGCGCCACTGTCGCATTGCGCCTGGCGCACAAGCTGCTGCGCGACGGCTACATGGACGTACGCGTCTGCACGCCGTGCGGGCGCGTGCTGCAGGCGGACGAACTCGGCGAACTCAAACCACAGGAGAGCGACATGGCCAAGGGACAGCAACGCGGCAACCGCGAAACCAAGAAGCCGAAGAAGGACAAGGCCAAGGTGATCGCCGCCGCGCCGAGCCGCAAGGACGCGGCCTGGCAACCGGATTTCGGACCGGCGAAGAAGAAGTAGGAAGACGAGCGACGCGCTAGCGCGCTTACCCTCCCCTGGAGGGGGAGGGTCGGCTCACATGCAGCGCAGCGAAATGTGAGACGGGGTGGGGTGACGGTCTCTCGTCACCAACAGTGCCCGAGTGGAGAGATCACCCCACCCCGCTACGCATTTCGCTTCGCTCAATGCGCAGCGACCCTCCCCCTCCAGGGGAGGGTAAGAAAGGCCATCGTCTCCTCGCCGCCGCGCTTATCGGCTATACTCGCTCCGGTAGCATCACCTGGAGAGGCCGACCTGTGGAGCACGCACCCAGACCCGAACCGAAAAACCTCGTCATCTGCTGCGACGGCACCGGCAACGAGATCAGCGAGAACATCTCCAACGTCCTGAAGCTCTATCGCTGCCTGCGCAAGACCGACCGGACGCAGCCGCGGCAGATGGTGTTCTACGATCCCGGCGTCGGCACGGTGACGGAGCCGACGACGTGGCACCGGCTCAAGGCGAACGTCAACCTGGTGCTGGGGCTCGCCACCGGCTACGGGCTCGATGACAACGTGCTGTCAGCCTATTGCTTCTTGGTCGAGCATTACGCGCCGGGCGACCGCATCTATCTGTTCGGCTTCTCGCGCGGCGCCTATACGGTGCGCGTGCTGGCGGGGCTGATCCACAAGATCGGCCTGATCAGGCCGGAGCAGGCGAACCTCGCAGGCAGTGGCCTCGTCGCCTACAAGCAATATTCCGGCACCGGGCGCGGCAACGACATCGAGGATCTCAGCGACGTCACGTTCGACGAGCAGGGGCCGCTGCCGAAGGACCAGTTCGACCTCGCCGCGCAGTTCGCGCGCATCACCTCGACGCGCTGGCCGACCATCCACTTCATCGGCGTGTGGGACACGGTGGCGAGCGTGATCGTGCCGCGCCCCGACCGGCTGTTCTGGCCGAGCCTGGAGGAGCTCGCCTTCACGCTGCGCAACCCGAGCGTCCGGATCTTCCGGCAGGCGATGGCGATCGACGAGCGGCGCTGCATGTTCCGCCTCAAGAAATACGAGCAGCCGCAGGAGTTCTGGAGCAACCGCTACGTGCCCGATGAAAAGAAGGTGCCGCAGGACATCTGGCAGGTGTGGTTCGCCGGCGTGCACAGCGACGTCGGCGGCGGCTATCCGGAAGCCGAGAGCGGCGACTCCAAATATCCGCTGATCTGGATGATCGCGGAAGCCGAGAAGGCGGGGCTGAACTTCAACCCGGCCACCGTGAAGCAGCTCGCCTGGGGCATCCAGCGCAAGAACTCGCCGTTCAAATATGTCGAGCCGGCCTATACGGGCAAGACGGGCGTGCTGCACAATTCGATGACAGCGGCCTGGCGGCTGCTGGAGTTCATCCCGAAGAGCGCGAGGTACCGGGAGTGGCCGGAGCGGAAGGTGTTTCTCGGCTTCTACATCCCCGATTGCGAGCCGCGCCTCATTCCCGAAGGCGCGCATGTGCATGAGAGCGTGTTGAAGCGGATGGCAGTGGAGCCGAAGTACCGGCCGGTGAACATGCCGAAGGACTATGTGACGGTGCCGATGCCGGTGCCGCCGGGAGTGGACGCGGGAGCCGAGGCGGAGGAGATCGTGACGGGATGATGCGGGGCGCTCGCGCTCGCTTACCCTCCCCTGGAGGGGGAGGGTCGGCTCGCGTCGCGCAGCGAGGCGAGACGGGGTGGGGTGTTCTCTCCACGCAAAGACCGCCCGTGTGGAGAGATCACCCCACCCCGCTCGCGCTGCGCGCGATCGACCCTCCCCCTCCAGGGGAGGGTGGCTCGTTACCTTCGCTTTCCGCCTTCGCCGACACTTTTCATTAAAATTCTCCCGCGCGGCTTAGCCGGATCGCATCTTCTCTCTTCCATCATCGCTGCATCGACCGCGAAACCTTGCGGAGCTGGAGGAGACGTGCCGCAATTCCCACGCAAATATGCCCGCGTGAAACCCGCAGGGCTGGTATCGCGCCAAGCCAAGATCATCACCGATCCGCGCGCGCCCGTGATTCCCTGCACGCTGATCGACTATTCGCCCGGCGGGGCCTGCGTCGATCTCGGCGGACAGGTGAAAATCCCCGATCGCTTCGAGCTGCTGCACGTCAACACCAAGAAGCGCTGCCGCATCGCCTGGAAGCGCGGCACGCGCGTGGGCGTGGTGTTCTGAATCTCACCCTCCCCTGGAGGGGGAGGGTCGATCGCGCGCAGCGCGAGCGGGGTGGGGTGATCTCTCCACACGGGCACTATTCGTCGCGGTGAGACCGTCACCCCACCCCGTCTCACATTTTCGCTGCGCTCAATGTGAGCCGACCCTCCCCCTCCAGGGGAGGGTAAAACCGCCTACTTCCGCATCCTCGCCTTGGCTCCCGCCACGATCTGCATCGTCACGCCGGCGAGCCAGCCGATGAAGACGAGCCAGGTCCAGCCCATGTGCGGATCGAGCCGCAGCACGATGACGGCGACGGAGACGAAGGCGGTGAGCGTGGCGAACAGCGTGCCGGCGGCGCTGAGGAATTCCGCGGCGTCGATGTGGCTGTGGGCGTCGTCGAACGGCATCTGCGGCGTGTCGATGCCGAGGTAGAAGCCGACCGCGCCAAGCAGCATCATCAACAGCAGAAAGCCCTGCGTGGTGAGCTGCGGAATCTCCGATCCCACATGGGCGCCGATGAACAGCCCGCAGGCCGCGCCAGCCATCGCCAGGCCCACGCGCTCGAAGATGTGGGCAGCTTTGCGGACAGGATAACGCATGGCCGGCCTCCGTTGCCTCGACTTGGCGCAAGGTTAGGCCAGTTTTGCGGGGGGTGGAAGCTGAGGGGATTTACGGAGGGACGCGGTGGAGGCACGCCACCCACTCCGCCGTCGTTCTCCTACCGCGCCCCAAACGTCGTCTTGCCGAACAGCGCCTTTTGCGTGGAGGGCTGCGAGCGCCAATATTGCGGCGGGGCTTCGACCTCGCCGCCGAGCTCGGCGGCGGCGTGCCAGGCCCAGCGCGGGTCGTAGAGCATGCCGCGGGCAAGCGCGACCATGTCGGCCTTGCCACTGCTGACGATGTCTTCCGCCTGCCTGGCGTCCGTGATCAGGCCGACGGCGATGGTGGGCAATCCGGTCTCGCGGCGGATAGCGTCGGCGAACTGCACCTGATAGCCGGGACCGAGCGGGATCTTCTGCAACGGCGATACGCCGCCGGAGGAGGCGTCGATCCAGTCGACGCCGCGCGCCTTCAGCGCCTTGGCGAACTCGATCGTCTGCGCCAGATCCCAGCCGCCCTCGACCCAGTCGGTCGACGACACCCGCATGCCCACGGGCTTGTCGTGCGGGAACACCGCGCGCACCGCATCGTAGATTTCGAGCGGAAAGCGCATGCGGTTCTCGAGCGAACCGCCATATTCGTCGGTGCGCCTGTTGGAGATCGGCGACAGGAACTGATGCAGGAGATAGCCGTGCGCGCCGTGCAGCTCGATGGCGTCGATGCCGATGCGCTGCGCGCGGCGGGCCGCATCGACGAAGGCCTCGCGGATGCGCTCGAGGCCGGCGGCATCGAGCGCGGTCGGGGCAGCCTCCCCCTCCTTGTGCGGCAGCGCCGACGGCGCCACGGTCTGCCAGCCGCCCTGCTCGACCGGAATCAGCTGGCCGCCGTCCCAGGGCCGCGCGCTCGAAGCCTTGCGGCCGGCATGGGCGAGCTGCATCGCGATGGCCGTGGAGGAATGCTTGCGCACCGAGGTGAGGATCTGCTTCAGCGCGGCTTCGGCCGCATCGCTGTAGAGCCCGAGGCAACCCGGCGTGATGCGGCCGATCGCCTCGACATGGGTCGCCTCGATGCAGAACATCGCCGCACCCGACAGGCTGAGATTGTTGATGTGGGTGAAGTGCCAGTCGGTGGCGACGCCGTCGTCGGCCGAATATTGGCACATCGGCGACACCACGACGCGGTTCTTCAAGGTCAGGCCGCGCAGCTTGATCGGGGAAAACAGGGCGCTCATGCGGGGGGAGTTCCAGTGGGATGGAGGATTGTGCAGAGAGTTTAGTGGGCGAGCGGCGGATTGCCAGCGGCACGAGCGGATGGCGGGTCGCCAGGGCGTGCATTTGCGGAAAATGGCTTGGCTGATCGAGCTCTCTCGCCACCGTCATCCCGGGGCGCGACGAAGTCGCGAGCCCGGGATGACAGCGGAGGATGACGCGACAGCCGCGCCTACTCCGCCAGCGTGAATTGCAGCAGCAGGGTACGCTGGAGCATCGAGAAATTGTCGTCGGAGATCAGCGTCAGCACGGTCTCGCCCTCAGCCGTGACATGGGCGTCGATGCCTTCCATGTTGTCGATCTCGTGGCCGAGATCAGCGGCGAACAAAGAGGGGCCGTCAACCAGCGCGCCCGGTGCGATGGACTTCAGGGGGATCGAGCGGATGCGGATGTTGACGCCGGTGAACCAGGAGAATTTGCGCTCGAGGATCAGGAGCTCGCCGGAGGGCAAGAGCACGGCGTCGCTGATGTCGTATTTCTCGGTGCGGCGCACGCTGAACTGGCCGGGCGAGGCGCCGCCGATCAGGAAGGCTGTGAGGTTGCCGTCATGGTCGAGCCCCCGCTCGGAGAAGGCGATCAGCGTGCCCGCCAGCGGCATGTTCTGGTCTTTGCCTTTGTACTTTTCTTGGGGCACGACGACCAGCGCCTCCAGTCCCTTGTTGGACGGCAGCTTGCGCACGCCCGCCGGCACCGGCACCACCTCGCCGCGCGCGCGCGTGCCACCTTTTGAGAAATCATAGCGCAGGATCTGGTTGACCCGCTCGAGCCCGACATAGACGAGGCTGCCGTCCCGCGCGATCGATTCCGAATCCCACCACAGCGGCTTCTCGGTGATCGGCCGGCCCTCGGCCCCTAACAGCGGCGCGGCCTCGACGTCGTCGAGGCCAACCATCCTGCCACCGGCATAGCGGATGGTCCCGGTGAACCAGCCGCCCTGGTCGGAGACCGCGAGGAAGCGCTCGCCCTTGGCATCGAGCCGGATGCCGGACAGGCCACCGAAGCCGCGATAGCGCGAGGTCAGCACCAGGCCGCTGCGGTACTCCAGCGAGCCGAAGCGCGTGCGCGTGCGGTCGCGCGGCTCGAAATTCGGAATGGGGCGCGCGTTGACCTCGACGCCGACGGGCTCGCTGACAGCGTTCTCGATCGCAAGCGCGCGCGGCCGCGGCTCGGCCGCGCCTTGCGCCAGAACGGTGCGGGAGGCTGCAAGAGTGGAGACTCCCGCCGCAGCGTATTTGAGAAAGCTGCGGCGGGACGAGTGCGTGCTCACGAATGCAATTTGCGTCGCGGGCGACCGGCCGGCTGGGTGGGCGCGGTGTTGGTCTCGCTGAACAGCTCGGCGAGCTTCTCGGTGATGGCGCCGCCGAGCTCTTCCGCATCCACGATCGTCACGGCGCGGCGATAGTAGCGCGTGACGTCATGGCCGATGCCGATCGCGATCAGCTCGACCGGCGAGCGGGTCTCGATCTCCTCGATGATGTGGCGCAGGTGCCGCTCGAGATAATTGCCGGGATTGACCGACAGCGTGGAATCGTCGACCGGCGCGCCGTCCGAGATCATCATCAGGATCTTGCGCTGCTCGGGCCGGCCGAGCAGGCGCTTGTGCGCCCAGTCCAGCGCCTCGCCGTCGATGTTCTCCTTCAAGAGCCCCTCGCGCATCATCAGGCCGAGATTTTTCCGCGCACGGCGCCACGGGGCGTCGGCGGATTTGTAGATGATGTGGCGGAGATCGTTGAGGCGGCCGGGATTGGCCGGCTTGCCGGCGGCAAGCCACGCCTCGCGCGATTGCCCGCCCTTCCAGGCGCGCGTGGTGAAGCCCAGAATCTCGACCTTGACGCCGCAACGCTCCAGCGTGCGCGCGAGGATGTCGGCGCAGGTCGCGGCGACCGTAATGGGGCGTCCGCGCATCGAGCCGGAATTGTCGAGCAGCAGCGTCACCACGGTGTCACGGAACGTCGCCTCCTTCTCGTGCATGAAGGACAGCGGGTGATAGGGATCGGTGACGACGCGCGACAGCCGCGCGGGGTCGAGGATGCCCTCTTCGAGATCGAACTCCCAGGCCCGGTTCTGCTGCGCCATCAGCTTGCGCTGCAGCCGGTTGGCGAGACGGGCGACGATGCCCTGCAGATGCGCGAGCTGCTTGTCGAGATAGGCGCGCAGGCGCTCCAGCTCGTCATGGTCGCAGAGGTCTTCGGCCGCGATGACCTCGTCGAACTTGGGCGCGAAGGCGTGGTATTCCGGCCCGCGCGGCTCGTTCTTGCCGTGCTGGTTCGGACGCGTTGCCTCGCCCGGCGTCTCGTCGTCGCCGAGCTCGCCGTCGTCGAAGGTGTCGGAGGTCGAGGCCTGCGCGCTTTCCATCGCGCTCTCGCTCATCTCCTCGCTCGACGCCTGCGCCTGGTCGGCGCTCATCTCCTGGGCGGCATCGGAATCGGGCGACCCTTCCGCACCGGACTGGTCGTTGTCGCCGTCCTGGTTCTCGTCGTTGTCGTCATTGTCCTCGCTGTCGGCGTTGCGCTCGTCGCCGAGCTCGAGCGCCGTCAGGAGGTCGTGCACGGCATCGCCGAACCTGGTCTGGTCCTCGACAAGAGTATCGAGCCGGTCGAGCCGCTTGCCGATCTTGTCCTCGAGGATGGGGCGCCAGAGATCCACCATCTTCTTGGCGGCGGTCGGCGGCGCAAGACCCGTCAGGCGCTCGCGCACCAGCATCGCCAGCGCGTCCGCGAGCGGCGCATCGGCGCGATCGGTGATCTCGTCGAACTTGCCGCGATGGAAATGGTCGTCGAGCATCGCCGTGAGGTTTTTCGCAACGCCCGCCATGCGGCGCGCGCCGATCGCCTCGACGCGGGCCTGCTCCACCGCCTCGAACACGCCGCGCGCCTGCGGATTGCCCGGCATCAGCTTGCGATGCAGCTTGGCATCGTGACAGGCGATCTTGAGCGCGATGGAATCGGCATGGCCGCGCACGATCGCGGCGTCGCGCTTGGTCATTTTTCGCGCGGGTTCGGGCAAACGGGCTTTGCCGGGCGCGAGGCCCGGACGCTCGGCCGCGAAGGAGACGTCGAGCTCGGGCGATTTCGCGATCGCCTTCAGGCAGGAGGCCACCGAGCGCTTGAACGGCTCGGTCGGCGCTTCCTTGGAGCTGCGGAATTTGGAGTTGGAGGTGGTCATGGGATCGGCCGAAGCTCCAGCAACATGTTATTCTTCCGGCGACCGGAGATCGTCAAATTCGATGACGCGCGTCGTTCGGTCAGCCGGCCCGCCTTCAGCAATGCGATCTGAGCCTCGACCCAGCCATAGAGATCGTCCTCGTAGCGGGCGGGCGCGGTCGATGTGTCGTTCGACCCGGGGCGGACTTTGCCGGTGGTCGTGCTCATCGCATTCGCCTTCTCTGCAGAATCCAAGGGGGCCAACCGATCAAAGCGCCTTCTTAAATCGAAACCAAGTCATCCCGGCTTCCGGAAAGTCGTCAACCTGTCCGTAGATCGCGTAGCCATTCTTGCTATAGAAGTCCGGCGCCTGAAACGAATAGGTATCCACCAGAACACCAACCGCACCTCTCTTCTTCGATTCAGCTTCTGCCGTACGAAGCAATGAGGTCCCAAAGCCGCGGCGACGATATCGGTCTTCTACCCATAAAAGAGTGAAGACCATCCAATGACCAACACCTTCGGCGACCAAACCGCCTCGCGCATCGTCATTCTCTCTGACAGTCACCGCAAACGACTTTGGCGCACCGGCCGTTTGATGCTGCCGATTGAAGGCCTCGAGACCGGCTGCGACGAATTTCTTCGTCGCGCCGTAAGTTGTCTCGATCCGGACCTCCAACGTCCCGAACCCTAGCTCAGCGCCACGTTCACCGCCGATTCCGGCAGCTCTGCATTGAAGCAGCGCTGGTAGAATTCGGCGACCAGGGGACGCTCGAGCTCGTCGCACTTGTTCAGGAACGTGACGCGGAAGGCGAAACCGATATCGCCGAAGATGTCGGCGTTCTCCGCCCAGGTGATCACCGTACGCGGGCTCATCACCGTCGACAGATCGCCATTGGCGAAGGCGTTGCGGGTGAGATCGGCAAGGCGCACCATCTTGTTGACGATGTCGCGGCCCTCCTGGGTGCGATAGTGCTTGGCCTTCGCCAGCACGATCTCGACCTCCTCGTCATGGCTGAGATAGTTCAGCGTGGTGACGATCGACCAGCGGTCCATCTGGCCCTGGTTGATCTGCTGGGTGCCGTGATAGAGGCCCGAGGTGTCGCCGAGGCCCACGGTGTTGGCGGTGGCGAACAGGCGGAACGCCGGATGCGGCTTGATCACCTTGTTCTGGTCGAGCAGCGTCAGGCGGCCCGAGACTTCGAGCACGCGCTGGATCACGAACATCACGTCCGGGCGGCCGGCATCGTATTCGTCGAACACCAGCGCGACGTTGTGCTGCAGCGCCCAGGGCAGGATGCCGTCGCGGAATTCGGTGACCTGCTTGCCGTCGCGGACCACGATGGAGTCCTTGCCGACGAGGTCGATACGGCTGATGTGGCTGTCGAGGTTGACGCGCACGCAGGGCCAGTTCAGGCGGGCCGCGACCTGCTCGATATGGGTGGACTTGCCGGTGCCGTGATAGCCGGTCACCATGACGCGGCGGTTGCGGGCGAAGCCGGCGAGAATGGCGAGCGTGGTGGCGCGGTCGAAGCGATAATCGGGGTCGACATCGGGCACGTGAGGATCGACTTCGGAATAGGCGGGCACTTCGAGATCGCTGTCGATCCCGAACACCTGGCGCACCGACACCTTCATGTCGGGCAGACCGGAAACTTCCTCAACTTTGGACATGGCGGCGGTCGTCATCAATCCTCCGAGGTCCCGGGCGATCCCGAGACCAGTTATTGCACGTTGGCTGCGGCTGGGTGCGGCTGCGAACCTATCAGAGACAACGAGCCGGCAGAAGCCCGCCCGCCAATCAAAGTTCCGTTGTCTTTTCATTTAGATAGGCAAGGAACGCAGTTTTTGGAGGGCTGCCTTGCGAATCACGCCCAAATTCGGGCGGGGTTCGAAGGGTCACCCCCGCGAATGGCACTTTGGCCGCATGCCCTTACTTATGTAGGGTCAGAAGCCCCGCGCTCCAGCCCCGCAAGAGACGACGTGACGTCCTTTCTCGATCCCCTCATAGCCTTCGTTTCCGCCCATCCGTGGCTGGCCTATCTGACCCTGTTCCTGGCGGCGCTGCTCGAAGCGGTCCCGGTGGTGGGATCGGTGATCCCCGGCTCGACCATCATCCTGGCGCTCAGCGCGCTGGTTCCGGGTGGCGAGCTGATGCTGCCGTGGGTGCTGCTGGCCGCCGCAGCCGGCGCCGTGCTCGGCGACGGCTCGGCCTATTGGATCGGGCACCGGCAGCAGCGCGGAATCCTCAACACCTGGCCGCTGACCAATTATCCGCGCGTGGTTTCGGAGAGCGAGAGCTTCTTCCACCGCTTCGGCACCTGGGCCGTGTTCTTCGCCCGCTTCGTGCCGCCGATCCGCGCCTTCGTGCCGGTCACGGCCGGTGCGCTCGGCATGGCGCCGGCGAGGTTCTATGCGGTGAACATCCCGGCGATCCTGGTCTGGGCCCCCGCCCATGTGCTGCCGGGCGTGCTGGCGGTGTCGGCCCTGCACGAATATGCCGGGCTGCATCACCACGCGCATGTCGGCAAGCACATCTGGATGTTGACCGTGATTGGGGTCGCGATCGTGGGGGGCGTGGCGGTGTGGATCTATCGGCGACGGAATGGCGGCGTCGCGGAAGCGAAGCCGCGGGCGTAGATCTTACCCTCCCCTGGAGGGGGAGGGTCGGTACGCATGGAGCGCAGCGAAATGCGTAGCGGGGTGGGGTGACGGTCTCCCCACATCCAACAGTATCCGAGTGGAGAGATCACCCCACCCCGCTCGCGCTGCGCGCGATCGACCCTCCCCCTCCAGGGGAGGGTGGAAGCCTATAGCCTATGCTGACGTTCTCTTCCCCGGCGCCGGCCCCACATACCTGGCCCTTGGCCTGATCAACTTGCCGAACTGCAATTGCTCGCTGGCATGGGCGATCCAGCCGACGCTGCGGGCCATCGCGAACAGCGCGAGCTCGCTGCCCGCGGGCAGGCGCAGCGCGTGCACGAGCACGGCGAGCGCATAGTCGATGTTGACGAACTCGCCGGTGGCTTCCGCGATGCGCTCCGGCACCTCGCGGGTGAATTTTCGCGGCGCGCCGGCGCGCGACAGCGCATTCAGCAGCGATTGCGCGCGGGGATCGCCGCGCTTGTAGACGCCGTGGCCGAAGCCGGCAAAGCGCTCGCCGAGCGCGACGCGCTCGCGCACGACAGGGGCGACGTCGCGATCGATCAGCGTCTTGACGAGCTGCGAAGCCAGCACGCCGGCGCCGCCATGCTTCGGGCCTTTCAGCGCGGCGAGGCCGGCGATCACGGCATCATAGAGGTTGAGGCCGGTCGAGGCCGCGCAGCGCGCGGTGAAGGTCGAGGCGTTCAGCTCGTGATCGGCCAGCAGCACCAGCGCGCGGCGGATCAGGTCGGGCGCGTGCTTGTTGTCCGCGGCCCAGGCTGTTGCGATCTGCTGATGCAACGGCTCGGCCGAGGGCTCTGCATTGAGCATGGTCGCGACCAGCAGCCGAAGAATACGCCCGCCGACCATGGCGCGGCCATCGGGCGCACGCGTGAACGCGCGGGGATCGACGCTCGCCGCCAGTGCGAGCACGGCGATGGCGCGGTCGATCGGCGCGGCCCGGCGCGCGGCCTGCCCGATCATGCGCATCTCCTCGGACAGCGCGGGCTGATTATCGGGCGCGAACGGATCGACGTCGGAGACGTCCCAGAGCAGCGTCGCGGTGTGCTCCAGCGTGTCGCTCTCGGAAAGATCGACGCAATTGACGCCGCGATAGATCGCGCCCTCCTCGGTGATGGTCGAGATCTCGGTATCCATCACCGGCAAGTCGGCATCGAAGCTGCGCAGGCCGCGCGGCTCCGGAGACGGGATGCGGCGCTCCTTGAGCGCGCGGACGTCCTCGGCCCGGTAGCGGTTCTTCCGCGAATCCGGCGTCGGCTCGGAGCGGATCAGGCCGCGGCTGACATAGGCGTAGAGCGTGGCCGGCGAGATCGCGAGCTCAGCTGCGGCTTCCCGGGCGGATAGATAGAGCGCCGAAGAATTTTTCATATTGATTTATGTAATCAAGATTGATCAATGTGTCGAGAGGCCCGACCTTTCCCCTGCGTGCAATGCAACAGGGAGATTTGGGCCATGAACATCCACCTCACCAAAAGCCAGATCGGGCTGGACGGCGTTCCCGCGGCCGAGACCGTGCTGAGCCATGTCGATGGCGAGCGCGGCGAATTGATCATCGCCGGCGAGCACGTCGGACGCCTCGCCGCCAAGTCGAGCTTCGAGGGCGTCACCGCCCGGCTCTGGAACGGCGCCAGCAAGACCACCCTCACCGAAGCCAATGTGCGCTCACACCTCGGCATTGCGCGCGAGCGCGCCTTCGCCCGCCTGCCGGACCTGCTGCCGGCAACGCGCGGCATGGGCGTCATCGACGGGTTTCGCGCGGCGGTCGCAGGACTTCGCGCCGAGCACGGGCTCGAGCACGAGGCGACCATCGTCGGCGCGTTTCCTGTCATCGCGGGCGCGCTGGTCCGGCGCGCCAAGGGGCTGGAGCCGGTCGCCCCCGACCCCGATGTGAGCCATGCGACCGATACGCTGCGCATGCTGCACGGACGCGCGCCTAAAACCCGCGAAGTCACCGCGCTCGATGCCTATCTCGTCACCGCCAGCGACCACGGCATGAACGCCTCGACCTTCACCGCGCGCGTGGTGGCCTCGACCCAGGCCGATCTGTTCGCAGCCGTCACCGCAGGCTATTGCGCGCTGACCGGCCCGCTGCACGGCGGCGCGCCGGAGCCGGTGCTGGAAATGCTGGACGCGATCGGCTCGCGCGAGCGCATAAAACCCTGGGTGGATGCGGCGCTGGCCCGCGGTGAGCGCATGATGGGCTTCGGCCACCGCGTCTATCGCGTGCGCGATCCGCGCGCCGACGTGCTCAAGACCGCGGTCGAGGCGCTTGCCTCCAACGGCACCGATTTGCCCTTTGCCGGCGAGGTCGAGGCCTATATCCGCAGCGCGCTGCGCAAGAAGAATCCGGAGCGGCCGCTGGAGACGAATGTGGAGTTCTTCACCGCGATCCTGCTCGATGCGCTGGCGATCCCAAGGCAGGCGTTCACGCCGATCTTCGCGGTCGCGCGCGCCGCAGGCTGGACCGCGCATGCGCGCGAGCAGCAGCGCACCGGGCGGCTGATCAGGCCGAGTTCGTCATACGTGGGCGCGATGCCGGAGGCGTGATAGCGCGGCATAACGGCATGTCGTCCCGGCGGAACGCCGGGACCCATACCGCGTGATCTATCGATAGCAGGGGGTGGGAGTACCGCAGGAAGACTTCTTCACCGCGTGTCTTCGCCAAACTACTTCCTGGGGTTCTGGGTCCCTGTGTCTGAAAAGCCTGTCATAATGATGGTGGGCGGGAAGCCGTTGGGTCCTTGGCGCTTGACGCCGTGAGCCGGCT
>NZ_LFJB01000098.1:0-36703 GCF_006658625.1 Bradyrhizobium sp. UNPF46 | reverse complement strand
CTCGTGCCGACGCTGCCGCGTCCACCGCAACCCCGGCTCGCGAACATGACGACCACAAGTCGCCCCTCTTGGGTGAGCCGGGATGGCCGACACATACGCCAAAACCGAATTTCGGTAAAGTGGAATATTTTTGCGCGTGTGGATTGACAGAGGGCGACACAGGGCGACGCCCACCCGTCCTTTCACAGGTAAGCATCTGGCTCTTTGCACGAGTTGGCGCGCGCCTCGTCCTTCGAGACGACCGCTTTGCGGTCTCCTCAGGATGAGGCTAGGCGGCATCGGAGCCTGTTGAAATAATTGCAACGGACTCAATCCTCATCCTGAGGGCCCGCCAACGGCGGGCGTCTCGAAGGATGGCCATAGGCGAGATCGCTCCATATGCGCTTACCCTGCGTCATCCCCAGAACAACGACGGCGACAGCTGCGAGGTCAGGGTCCAAGTAACTGGATCATGCTATGCTTCCCGCCATCGAGGCCCTTCGAATCGTCCCATGGCTCTTTCGCGCAAGCTGCTTCTGCTGATCGCCGGCCTCGTCATGACCGGTGCACCGGCGCGCGCCGCGGAGTTCTACACCGAGGACCTTCGCATCCCCATGGCGGAAGCCGGGCCGCAGGGGCTGGAAGCCTTCCTGGTCCGCCCGGCGGGAGCGAAGCGCTATCCGCTCGCGCTGCTCAGCCACGGCTCGCCGCGCAGCTTCGACGACCGCGCCACCATGTCGGCGCACCGATATTACGGCATCGCGCTCGAATATGCCCGGCGCGGCTTTGCGGCGCTGATCCTGATCCGGCGCGGCTACGGCACCTCGCCCGGCGGACGCGTCGACAGCGTCGGCGGTTGCGCGAAGGCGGCCTACTTGCCGGCGGCCGCGGTCGCGGTTGCCGATCTGCGCGCCGCGATCGACGCGATGGCGCGAAGGGCCGATGTCACGACGTCAGGCATGATCGCGGCCGGCCATTCCGCCGGCGGGCTCGCGACGATCGCGCTCGCCGCGCAGGCCCCGCCCGGTCTCGTCGCTGCGATCAATTTCGCCGGCGGCCGCGGCTCACGCGACGACGACGTCGTCTGCAATCCGGAGGGGCTGGTGCAGGCCTTCACCGCCTTCGGCAAGACCTCGCGCGTGCCGACGCTGTGGGTCTATGCGACCAACGATTCATATTTCGGCCCCGACCTCGCGCGCCGCCTCCATGACGGATTTCGCGCCGCTGGCGGCAACGCGACATTCATCGCGGCGCCGCCCTTCGGCGACGACGGCCACTACCTCTATTCGGTGGCGAGCCGTCCGCAATGGACCCCCTATGTCGACGCCTTCCTGCGCGAGCGCGGCCTCATCGGCCGCGACCTTCTGGGTCTGCCCGATCCGCTGCCGCCGCCGCGCCAGCTCAACGAGGCTGCGCGGGCCGAGTTCGCGCGCTATCTCGCCAGCACGCAGCCGCACAAGGCTTTCGCGGTGTCGCCGAACGGCGGCTACGGCTGGCGCGCCGGACGCGTCACGGCCGACGAGGCCCAGCGCGACTCACTGGCGGCCTGCATGAAATGGTCGCCGACCTGCACGCTCTATGCGACCGACGACCGCCTCGCCGGGCCTTCGCAAGCGACATCCACCGATCAGAGCGCCCGCGCCCGCTAGCCGCGGAGCCGTTTGTTAACTCGGGCGATCTATGACGAACGCATGCTGTGGGATCGGACAGGCTTCTACCTCGGCGCGACGTGGCGACACGTGGCGCTCGTCCTGTTGTTGTCGGCGCCGCTCTGCGCCCATGCCGAAGACAGCGCCCCGGACGAGCCGCGCGTGACGTCGGCGATCCCCGGCGGCGGCACGGAACTCGGCGCCGGCGAAACGCCATCGTCCCGGGCCTTGATCCGGAAGATCATCGAGCGCGAAACCGCACGCACCAATCTACCGGCCGATATCGCCGAAGCCGTCGTCTTCGTCGAAAGCGGCTACAATTCGGCTGTCATCGGCAACGTCGGCGAGATCGGCCTGATGCAGGTGCGGCCCGAGACGGCGGCGATGCTGGGCTTCCGGGGGAGCGAAGCGGAACTCGCCGAGCCCGACATCAACATCCATTACGGGGTGCTTTATCTCAGCCAGGCCTGGCGGCTCGCCGGCGGGGATATCTGCCGCGCCCTCATGAAATACCGGGCTGGCCACGGCGAAGAAGCCATGACCGCGCGGTCGCAGGTCTATTGCAACCGGGCCCGTAACCGTCTTGCCGCCATGAACTCGAAGGCTCTGGAGGTCGCGGCCGCGCCGGAGCCGGCGCCGCGCCCCACCTCCACCGCTCCCGCGGCGGCTCCAGCAAAACGGGCGAGCGTACTGAGGATCGCGCTGCAGCCCAAAGCCGTCTATGCCCGATATCGTCAGGGTAGCGCCGCCGCCAGCCGCGCCTATTGGGCCGCCCACGAGGCCAAGATCAGCCAGATCAAGGCACGCATCGAAGCGCGATGGAAGCGCGTCGCGTCGCGCTGAAAACGGTGCGGCCGGCGCCGGCCGCTATTGCCTGGGCGTGATCTTCTCGGAAAACCGCTGCGCGCCTTGCGCTGACGCCGCCCTTCGGGTCCGGATGTTGTCCTACAGCCGCTCGCTGAGCGCGAGCTTGTAGCCGACGCCGGTGACGGTTGCGATCACGGGCGTGCCGCTGCCGACCAGCTTGCGGCGCAGCCGCGCCACCAGTGCGTCGACCGTGCGGATGTCGACCTCGGCCTGGCGGTTGCTCACGACCTCGATCAGATAATCGCGGCTGAGCGGTCGTCCGTCGGCGCCGACGAGCGCCGCGAGCAGATCGAATTCGGCGCGCGTCAGCGCCACCGGCTTGCCGTCGCTGCCGAGCAATTCGCGCCGCGTCAGGTCGATGATCCAATCGCCGAAGGCGATCGAATTGTGGTTGCGCGCCGCCTTGCGGTCGATCGAGCGCCGCCGCAGCACGCTGCGTGCGCGCGCGAGCAGGTCGCGCAGATTGATCGGCTTGGTGACGTAGTGATCGCCGGCGATCTCGAGGCCGAGGATGCGATCGACGTCGGTGTCACGGCGCGTCACGAAGATGATGCCCGCGTTGCTGGTCGCCTGGATCTCCTTGGCGAGCTCGAAGCCGTCGCCATCGGGCAACTGCAGATCGAGAAAGACGAGATCGGTGCGCGCACGCAGCGCCTGTCGGCATTCGGCGCAGGAACCGGCGCCGACCACGTCGAAATTGTTCTCGCTGAAATAGCCGACCAGCATGGTCCGCGTCACCGGATCGTCCTCGACGACGATCAGCCGCTCGCGGCCGGCGGGACGCACTTCCCGAAGTGCGGAGTCAACCACGGTCTTGGGTATCCTGTTTGCCTGCGGCCCAACCTGCAGATTCAAGCCGCCGCGCAATGCGCTGTCATGTGAACGTACATTCACGACTTGTTCGAGCCCCCGAAATTAGCCGCTGGAATATTAGGCGCGTTGCGACGCGCAAACAATATTGCTCATGGCCTTGGCGTATTAAGTATGAATTGGCCCACACTTCTCATTCCGCGCATCAACGCGCCGGAGGCCTTTGCGGCGGCCATGAGCCGCCCCCTGGTCATCCAGGGCAATCGCATACCGGAGTGATGTCGCCTGTGGCCATCCTTCGAGACGCCCGCCGTTGGCGGGCCCTCAGGATGAGGACCGAGTGCGTTTCGCTGGTTTCAACGGGTCCCGACGCTGCTTAGCCTCATCCTGAGGAGACCGCCACCGGGTCCGCGCAAAGCGCGGCCCGATGACAGGCTCCGCGGTCGTCTCGAAGGACGAGGCGTGCGCTCAGCTCGCGCAAAGAGCCAAATGCGATAATCCTGCCTGGTCTTCGATCCCGCACATTCGGTTTCGGATTCAACCCCTGGTTAACGTAAAGAAAGTCTTCGGCTTCGGAAAGCCCGGCCGCGCCTCTATTGTCCCGCCTGCACAATAAGAACCATGGAGCAGATGTGATGCAGGGGCAGACCCGGTTGGCTGCCGGTCGAGCCGAACAGGGCACGGTGCCGTTCGCTCGTTCGCACACGCTCGACGTCCTGCGCGGTCTCGCCATCGCCGGCGTCATGGCGATCCACGTCTCACAATCCTTTCCGTCGAACATCCACGCCGTCGATTTCGCCTTCATGTGCGGCTGGACCGGCGTCAACGTGTTCTACTTCGTCAGCGCCATGACGATGTGCCTGATGTGGACGCAGCGCAGCGGCGAGACGAATCCGACCCGCAAGTTCTACATCCGCCGTGCCTTGCGCATCGCGCCCCTGTTCTGGCTCGCGATCCCGGTCTATCTCGCCATCAACGGCACCGGGCCGAGCGACAACGCGCCCTTCGGCATCGGGCCGCTTCAAGTGATCCTGACCGCGACGTTCCTGCACGGCTTCTGGCCGGACAGCGTCAATAGCGTGGTGCCCGGCGACTGGTCGATCGCGGCGGAGATGACCTTCTATCTCGTCTTCCCGCTCCTGATCACCGCGTTCGGATCGCGCCGCCATCTCTATCTCGCGCTTGCCATCGCGCTGCATCTCGTCAATGTCGGCCTGTTCAAGCCGTGGGCCTTCGCACTGTTCTCGGCCTATTACGGCCCCGGGCACGAGGCCTTCGTCTGGACCACGCTGCACATCAGCTTCCTGAACCAGCTTCCCGTGTTCCTGATCGGATGCGCGCTGTTCTTCTCGCTGCGCGACGGCTTTGCCAGATCCGACGCCGCGATCTACGCCGTCTTCATCGCGCTGTCCTTCGTTGCCGACCGCGCCACCGGCTCGCATGAATTCAACTATCTCATGATCAACCTCGTGCTCGGCGCACTGGTCGTCGGGTGCATCAAGCTTGCGGTCCGCTTCCAGCCGCTCGAGGCGCTCGGCCGCAACTCCTATTCGATGTACCTGTCGCACTTCGCGGTGATCCATGGCCTGCGTCAGCTCTGGCCGCTCGCGGACGGATTGATCTCGCTACTCGTCGCCTATGTCATCACCGCCGCGCTGAGCTATCTCGTCGCACGCGCGACATGGCATCTGATCGAACGGCGCGCGCAGGACCTGGCGCATCGCCTGACAATTGCGGGACCGGACCGGTCAAGCCTCCGGCCGGCCGTCGCCGCCAGCGCAGCCGGCATGCGCTGAACGCCCCTGCTCCGGTCCCTGCCGACCCGAAGTGGCTTGCTTCACTGCCCGCCTTCGAATCTACTGTGGAGGCTCTTCACGCATGGAGTGGGCACCATGGAGGTCATACTGCTCGGCACCGGCGGCCCGCGCCCGGACCCGCGCCGCATGGCGACGACCACGCTGATCCGGCTCGGCGACGAGAATATCCTGTTCGACGCAGGCCGCGGCGTCGTGGTGCAGCTCAGCAAGGCCGGCGTCCCGCTCGGCGCGATCAACACGGTCTTCCTCACGCACCATCATTTCGACCATATCGGCGACCTCTACGACGTGATGCTGAATTCGTGGATGTCCGGACGCAAGGGCGAGCTGCGAATCTTTGGCCCACCGGATACCGGGCGGCTCGTCGACACGCTGATCACGCAGGTCTACGACAAGGACATCACCTGGCGCGACAAGGGCGAGCCGGCCTTGGGCGGCTGGAAACCTGTCGTCGCAACCGACGTCGTACCCGGTCCCGTTCTCGACACCGGGCGCTGGAAGATCAGCGCCGAGCTGGTTTCGCATGGCGACGGCCTCGACATGCCGCCGGCCTTCCTGGCGCGATGGATGTGCCTTGGCTACCGCTTCGAAGCGGAGGGCAAGGTCGTTGCGATCTCCGGCGACACGGTCCCCTGCCCCGGGCTCACGCGCCTGGCCGAGGGAGCCGACCTGCTCGTCCAGTGCTGCTTCCTCGCAACGCCTGAGATCAACAACGAGAACCTGCGTCGCCTCGCGACATTCACGATCGCCTGCGGCGACACCGTCGGCAAGGTCGCGGCCAAGGCCGGTGTCAGGAAGCTCGCGCTGACCCATCACCGGCCGCGCACCGACGATGCCATGCTGAACGCACTGCTCGAAGATGTCAGGCGGGACTATGCGGGTCCGGTCGTGATCGGCGAGGATCTCACGCGCATCGAGGTGTGAGGACCTTCGATCAGCTCGCCTTCGGGTTCAGGACGATCCGACCTCGATCCGGAACGACAATTGTTCTTCCGCGCCGGTTGCGATGTGCATCAGGCCGGGTTTGTCGCTGAACTCGCCGTCGAAGCCGGCAGGACTGGCGTAGCCGCGCCAGGGCTCGATGCAGAGGAACGGCGCACCTGATGGTTTCGACCAGACGCCGAGCTCGCGAAAGCCGCGCCATGACATTTTCAGCCAGGGGCCGCTGGACGCGGCATAGCGAACCGCATGGCTCTCGATTTGGTCGAAGATGACGGCGTCGTCGGTGAACAGGGATTCGGACAGGGGCAGCACATTGCCTTTGACCGGGCTCGGCTCCGTTGCCGGACGCAGCAATCCGCCATCGAGACGGCGGACGGGAGACAATTCCGCGCTGGCGAAGGTCAGCGCGTAGCTCTCCTTGGCAAGCCCCGGCTGGAGCGGCCAGTTGAACGCGGGATGACCACCGATCGAAGCCGGTAACGTCTCCCTGCCGGTGTTGGCGATCACGAGCGTCAGATCGAGGCCGGCATCGTCGAGCGCATAGATTGCGGTCAGCCGGAACGCGAACGGATAGCGCGCGCGCGTCGCCTCGTTGTCTTCGAGCACCAGCGTGCAGCGGCGCTCGCCGCGCTCTGTCCACGCAAAGCGGCTGTCGCGCGCAAAGCCGTGCTGGGTCATCCGATATGTCTTGCCCCGATGCCGGAATTCGTCGCTGGCGAGACGTCCGACGATCGGAAACAGCAATGGCGCATGGCGCGGCCATTCCGCCCCCGCCTGCCAGACGAATTCGGTGACGTCGTCCTTCAGCGAGCACAGCTCGGCGCCGTGCGCCTTGATGGTCGCAGTGAGGGAGCCGCCGCGGAGAGTGTGGGTGTCGTCACGCATGGCCGAGATCTACACCGCGCCCCCGCACGCAGCAAGGCGGCGCCAGCCATGCAGATGGAGCGTCTCCCCCGTGCAAGGCCGCGTCATATTTCCGTACCTTACAGTTGCTCCTTTGCACCTCGTCCACTGCCTGGGTCCCGCAGGACCGGTCCGGACTCCGATCAACCATTGTGGTAGCCAATTGAAATTCTTCATCAACGGCCGCTTTCTGTCGCAAAAGCTCACCGGCGTGCAGCGTTACGCCGCTGAAATCGTCAAGGCGATCGACGTGCTTTTGGCGTCGGAGCAAACTCCCGACTCGCTGCGGAACGCGGACTGGCAGTTGCTGACGCCCGTGGATGCAAGCGAAGACCTTCACCTCGAGCGAATCAAGATTCGCACCGTCGGCCGCTTGCGCGGGCACGCCTGGGATCAAATCGATCTGGCGCGCGCCGCTGCGGGAGGCCGCTTGATCAGCCTGGCCAATGCCGGCCCGGTGTTCCATCGCGACCACATTGTCGTGATCCACGACGCACAGGTCTTTCGCAGGCCCGACTTCTTCAACTGGCGCTATCTGGCCGTTCACCGAACGATGGGCCGGCTGCTCGCCCGACACGCAGGCATCGCGACCGTATCGGCCTTTTCGCGCAAGGAGCTTGCCGAGGTGCTCAACCTGCCGGCAACGGCGATCCCGGTCTTCCCCAACAGCGCAGAACACTTCGCCAAGACGAAGCCAGATCCCGGCATCGTTGCCAGACTTGGGGTTCAGCCGCGGAAATTCTTCCTCTACGTGGGCTCGAGGACCAAGAACAAGAATCTCTCCGTCGCGATCCGTGCTGTCCAGTTGCTCGACCGGGCCGACGTTCCGCTGGTCATCGTCGGAGGAGATAACAGCAAGGTCTTTCAGGACAATTCGGGCGAGGGAGCTTCCGGCCTGTTGCTGGCCGGTCGATTGACGGACAGCGAGATTGCCGCGCTCTATGCGCATGCGTCGGCATTCGTGTTTCCTTCGCTCTATGAGGGCTTTGGCGTGCCGCCGCTCGAAGCCATGCTCTTCGGCTGCCCGGTCATTGCCTCGACCGCCGACGCCGTCGTGGAGACGTGCGCTGACGCGGCTGCGTATTTCGACGCCAACGATGCCGAGGCGTTGAAGCAACTCATGCTCGAAAGATTGGCAACCGGCGCCATCTCCGATCAGGAGCGTCGGCGGCAGCAGGAGCGCGTTGCGTTCTTTTCATGGCAAAAGTCGGCGAAGTCGCTGCTCGACCATCTCGCACCGCCGACAGACATTGCCAGCGCTGCTTGAAGTTCGACGCACTTCACCCATTGCGCGCATCGGTTTTCGCACAAACAATTTGCAACTGGCTGCAACTCGTGCGCCTGCACATGGTTCCACAAGATGTTTTCGTGACAATCGTGCGCGCAAAGAGCTTGGCGCAACATCACCACATCGCTGCCCCATTATCGCTACGTATTCGAGGAACTGTGTTTCGCAGTAGCGAACACCGAACAGGGATACACGATGTCCAGCTCTCCGACGCAAGCCTATGCAAGGCAACCGATGAAGGTGCTGCACATCGCCGAGACGATTCGGGGCGGGATTGCGAGCTACCTGAACGAGTTGCATCCGCAGCAGCAGGCAAGCTTCGGCGCCGAGAACGTGCACTATGTCGTGCCCTCGGATCATCGTCGCGATCTCCCCGCAATCGATGACAACCACATTACGACGTTCGAACGACCCGGCCGCAGCGTCGCCGGGCTGTTCCAGATGCTGCGCGCGAGCATGCAGGCGCTTGATGCCTTCCGTCCCGATGTCGTGCACCTGCACTCCTCGTTTGCGGGCCTCGTGCTCCGCCCCGCGCTTGCAGCCCGCTCGGACGGACCGCGCGTGGTCTATTGCCCGCACGGCTGGGCATTTTCGCGCGAGACCGGCCGCCTCAGCCATTGGGTGACGAAGGCGGCGGAGAAGCTTCTCGCGCGGACCTCGGATCGAATCATCTGCATCTCGGGCGATGAGTTCAACGAAGCGGTCCGCGCGGGAATTCCGGCCGACCGCCTCACCCTTGTTCACAACGGCATCTCGAAGACGCGCTCGCCGCAGCCTGTCGCGGCGGACTGGACGTCTGAGAAGGTCAAGGTCCTCTTCATCGGGCGCCTGGACCGCCAGAAGGGATTCGACCTCCTGATCGAGGCGGCGCGCGCGCTCGAGGATGTGCTTGATATCCGCATGATCGGCGCCTCCGTCGTCAACAAATACGAAGGCCCGAGCGTCCCGTCCAACGTGTCCCTGCTGGGCTGGCTCGACCGCCCGACCATCGAGACCCAGCTCGAGGCCGCCGATCTCGTCGTGATCCCGTCGCGATGGGAGGCCTTTGGCCTCGTCGCCCTGGAAGCGATGCGCGCGGCCAAGCCCATCCTGGCATTCCGCAGTGGAGCACTGCCCGAGATCGTCGTCGACGGCGTCACCGGCGTGCTTTGCGAGCCCGTCGCCGTTCAGCCGCTGGTGGACGGCTTTCGACGCGCGCTCGATTTCGATCTCAAGGTGCTCGGACAGCGCGGCTACGACAGGTTCAAGCAGCTGTATGACGTTCAGAAGACGCATGGGCAATTGCAGCAGGTCTATGCCGAGCTCCTGCAGGACGAGCAGACACCGGTCGCAACGAAGGCAGCGCTGCAATCGGATCTCTCCAAGAATTTCTGATGGAACGACGCGCACGCACCTTGGCTCGCGGCCATCTCCTGCGCCTCGCGGGCCTCATCTCGTCCATTGTTCTGTCGGTCCCGGCCTGCGCCCAACACGCTCAGCCGCTCGATGCCCGCTTCCTGCTGGGTGTCGGCACCCACCAGGGGCTGGGCGGACCGGTGAGCGCGCGCGGATACGTGCCTTCGGAGAACGTCGCCCAGATCAAGCAGCTCGGCTTCAACGCCTTCCGCGACGATTTTCCGTGGTCCGACTTCGAGGTCGGGGGACGCCGGATGGGGTTCACGCCCCGGCTGGGGAGGCTCGAGACGCAGGTCAAGTCGGGCGTCGCGCGCCCGCTGCTGATCCTAGCGTTCGGTCATCATCTGGTTCCGAATTCCTCGCCACCGACCACCGACGAGGCGCGGCAGCGGTTCGCCGACTACGCTGCGGCGGCAGCGCAAGCGGTGGTGGCGCAGCATCCGCTGTTCGAGCTCTGGAACGAATGGAATCTGGCATCGAAGAAGGATGCCGCGTTCTCTCCTGAGAACTATCTGGCGCTCGCGCAAGTCGCGCGGCCGGCGGTCAAGCGGGTTGCGCCGAATGCACCTTTCCTGATCGGAGCGCTCGGCGACGATCCCGGCTGGACGTGGACCGAGAAGATGCTGCGCACCGGCATCCTTCAATATGCCGACGGCGCTTCGATCCATCTCTACAATTTCTGCATGGGCCCGAGCAAACGCACCTCGGCCGAAATCATCGACCGGCTCACGGCGTTTCACCGCCTCGTCGGCCAGGCGAGCGGAAACCCGGACTACCCGATCTACGTCACGGAGACGGGCTGGACCACGGCCGGCAACAAATGCGGCGTCAGCGAGCAGGCGCAGGCCGACAATACGGCACAGCTCATCCTGTGGGCGTCGACCGCGACACGCTGGCTCAAAGGCATGTGGCTCTACGAGCTCAAGGACAGTGGAAAGAATCCATCGGAGCTGGAGGACAATTTCGGGCTCTATCGTTTCGACAATTCGCCGAAGCCGGTCGCCTGTGCGGCCCAGGGCGCCTGGGCCTTCATTCGCTCCAGCCTGAGCGCCGAGCGGCGCGAGCTTGCGAGCGGCCTCGTGTCGATCAATGCCTCGACGGCTTCCGGGAGCAGAATTGCAGTCTGGTCCGAAGCTCCCGACCGACGCTACGAAATTCGGCTCAAGGGCGATCAACAGGGCGCAAGCTTTGCAATGCCCTGCGACCAGGCGGCAAGGCCCGCCGCCGGCGTCTGGATCCCCGTCTCGAGCACACCTGTTCTGATTGCAGCCAATGACAGTGCCGTTCCCGCCCTGGAAATCAGGCCGGCGCGGTAGAGGCGATTTTTGCAGACATGAGGTTGACGCGATGAAAGTTCTTTTGACGTCCACACTTTACCCAACGCCCCAGTCCCCAAAGATCGTCGGCGGTGCGGAGATCTTCGCTCGTCGTTTCGCCGAAGGGCTGGTGCAGCGCGGTGACGAGGTGGAAGTGATCCGGGCCGCATCCAAGCCCGGGCAGGGTCCGGAGACCTGCGACGGTGTCAACGTCCATTCCGCGCCCGTGCAGAACATCTATCGGCCCTTCACCGAGCAGAAGAACGTCGCGCTGCGCAGCTTGTGGCACGCGGTCGACGACTGGCAGATGCAGGCTCCCCTGATCGCCGAACGTATCCGGGCATTCAAGCCAGACGTGCTGCACTCCAACAATTTGTCCGGCCTGACCACCGCGATCTGGCGCGTTGCCGCCCAGCTCGGCGTTCCCGTGCTCCATACGCTGCACGACTATTATCTGACCTGCCCGCGCTGCTCCCGCTTCGACAAGGGACGGTCGTGCGAGCACACCTGCACGAGTTGCGCAATTCTGACCTTTCATCGCAAGCGCGCCACCCATTGGCTCAGTGCCGTGGTCGGCGTGAGCGAGCGCGTCCTGTCGATCCATACCGACATGGGCATGTTCTCGGAGACGCCGATCCGCACCGTGATCCGCAACGCCTCGACCGAGCCGCCACATGCGCCCTATCCGCGTCCCATCTGCACCACCGAGGTGACGTTCGGCTTCATCGGCCGCCTCACCGAGGAAAAAGGCATCGAAAATCTGATGCGGGCCCTGGCTCTGCTGCCCCGGGATCGCATCCGCATGATGATCGCCGGTCGGGTCAGCGACGAGGAACAGCAACGCCTCAGGGCGCTCGCGCCCGATGCGCGCATCGAGTTCATGGGCTTCGTGGCGCCGGACGATTTCTACAGGCAGGTCGACGTCGTGGTCGCGCCCTCCATCTGGCACGATCCCGGTCCACTGGTCGTCGCAGATGCCAAGGCGGCCGGCAGGCCATTGCTCGGAACGCGCTTCGGCGGCATGCCCGAGGTCATAGAGCACGGCCTGACCGGCTGGCTGACCGAAGCCGATCCGCAATCCCTGGCCAGCAGCATGCTCGCGGTCGCGTCCGATCCGCACAAGATCGACGAGATCAGCCGACGCCTGATCGCCGACACGAACAAGTGGATCTTTGCCGACGTGCTGTCGTCCTACAAGAACCTGTACGAACAATTGCGCGAGCAGCGGATGTCGCGCATGCGCGCGGCAACGACTGAAGCGCCACGGGCCGTCGGCAAGGAGCGCCTCATTCCGCGATGACACGCCGGCCATGACACGCCTCCTCGCGATGGCGGGCTACGTCTATCAGAGCGCCGCGGCGATCGTCCTGATCTTCGCGATCAGCCATCTGCTGCCCGCCGCCGAGTACACGAATTTCTCCCTCGCACTGGCCTCGAGCCAACTGCTTTGCGTCCTGATGTTCGAGTGGCTGCAGCTGGCCGGACTGCGCTTTCTGGCCGCGGCCAGGGAGAACGAGGCGGCCCGGCTGAGGTGGTCGCTCTTTGCAGCCGGCCTGTCGAGTGCGGCCGTGCTCGCCGTGGTCGGGAGTTGCGCGTCCCTGACCAGCGCGCTCCCGAGGGGGATCATCGCGTTAGGCCTGAGCATCTCCGTCCTTCAGGGCCTGACGGACCTCTATTTCCTGTCGGTGCGACTATCCGACCGGCTCGGCATCGCATCCCTTCTTCTTGCGCTGCGTGCCACCGCGCTTCTGGCCGGAGCCGCCGCGGGAGGTGTGATCTCGGGAACGGCCGAGGCCGCCCTGCTCGGCATTGCGGCGGGTCACACCCTGGGCCTTCTTGCCGGCCTGGGTGCCTATCGCACGCCGATGGAGCGCACCTCGCTCCAAAGGATGCTGGCCGACTGGAAGGACTTCTCCCGCTACGGCATGCTGGCTGCGGGCGCATCCGTCATTCATTTGTCGGTGCCGGTCCTGCTCCGTGTCATCGTCATCGGCCGGCTGGGTGCGACAGGGGCCGGGGCTGGATTTTCGATTGCCCTCGATCTCCTGCAGCGCCCCTTCTGGGTCCTCAATGCCGCGATCCACACCGTGAGCTACCCCGAGGTGGTCAACGATTTCGAGAACGGCAGCAGCGCAAAATCGGCCCAGTCGGCGCGGCGGATGTTCGAGTTCATGATCTGCACGACCCTCGTCCTGCTTGGCGGGCTGATCGGATTCATTCCAGATGCAGCCCGTATCCTGGTGCCGCAGGCGAGCCTGGACGGCTTCCTGGAGACGGCGCCGACTGTCGCCGCCTTCTATTTCCTGCACACCCATTTGCAGGCGACGATGGCGGTCGTCCCCCACCTCGAAAAGCTGGCGACCAGACTCGTCGTCGTCGCGGCCGGCCAGCTCGCCCTCGTCGTCTGCTTCGCGCTGATCGCGATGTCGGCCGGGCTGTCGCCCCGAGGGGCGGTCGGGTGTGCCGCGGTCGCCACGCTCGCGACCATTCTGGTCGCGCTCGGTCCGACCCTCCGGTTTGAGGCCTTCCCGCGCTGGCCACTGGTCGTGCAGGCCTCGCTGGCGGCGATCCTGATCGCCTCGCTCGGTTCGATGCCGACGGAGCCCACGACATGGCTCGCCGGCAAGATCGTGATCGCCGCGATCGCAACGGCGGTGATCGGATGGCGCGGAGACTTTTTGATGCTGGCCCGCCGCAGCTGATCGTCGCACCACAACCCGGGCGAGCACATCAACTCCGACAGGGAACCCGTATTCGCTGCCATCCCAGCAGCGATCGTCTGCCCCATACCTGAGCGCATACAACTCTTGCGGGCAAACTCATCAATTTAACCGCTCATGGAAACGGCATCTGCGAACTTCCCGTGCAGGAAGAAGGGTGAGCTGCGCAACGAAGATACTCCGAACGGCGGACAAGCGGCGACGCATTCCTCTCTCCGACACGCCTGATACGAATCCAATCCGCACAGCCTGCGCATACATTCAGCAGCGCAAATCCAGAATATCTCGAAAGCGCCTTCCTCACGCCATGCTGGCCCGGCATTGCATTCCTATTCTGCTGCAACCGAGCGCGTCTGTTCCTGCACAAGGAACCTCGTATCGCTCACGATTTGTAGCTTCGATTTTTATCTGAAATTCACACTCGACAGAGAAGCTTGAACGCAAATCCTGCGAGCAATTTCGTTCGCGTTGAAATTCGAGTGTGCAATGTCAGACCAGACCATCCTGTCCGCCAGCGGCTTCATCAACTCCATTGGCGTCAATACGCACGCCGGTTTTGGATGGACCGGCTACAACAATCTCGCGCTGATGGTCGACGACCTCAAATATCTCGGCGTCACCCACCTCCGCGACGCGATGGGGACCAGTCCGGCCGCGCAGCCCGTCGTCGAGGGTCTCGCCGCTGCCGGCTACAAGTTCGATTTCCTGGTGTCATCCGCGTTGCCCCAGACCGGTACGGTCGGGCTGCAGAACTACATCGCCTCGCTCCAGAAGTTCGCGACGAGCCATGCGGGCAGCATCAGCGCCATCGAGGGGCTCAACGAGGCCAACCACCAGCCCTTCAGCTACAATGGCAGCTCGAGCCTCACTGCCGCGGCCCAGTTCCAGAGCGCGCTCTATCAGGCCGTCAATGCCAACGCCACGCTCGGCAGCATCCCCGTCTACAATCTGTCATTGGCCTACAACGATCCGCAGGGCTACAGCCAGCTCGGCAACATGTCGGGCTCGGTCGACTACGCCAACGCCCACGCTTATGTCAGCACCAGCCTGACGACCAGTAGCTCGATTGCGGCAACACTGAGCGCGGTGATGGCCGCTGCCCCGGGCAAGCCCGTCGTCATCACCGAGACCGGCTACACCACGCAGGCCAACACCCAATATCTCGGCGTCAACGAGACGGTGCAGGCCAAATCGATCCTGAACACCCTGGTCGATGCCTATAAGGCGGGCGTGAGCGCGACTTATCTCTACGAGCTGTTCGACCGCGACTCCTCCGCCAGCAATACCAATCCCGAGGCCAATTTCGGACTGTTCAATTCCAACGGGACGCCGAAGCTGGCCGCGACGGCGATCCACAACCTGACGACCATCCTGGCCGACGACGGCAAGGGGAGCCTGCAGCCGACTGATCCGTTGAACTACACCCTGAGCAACATGCCGGCGACCGGCAACAGCATGGTGCTCGGCAAGAGCAACGGCGCCTACGAGCTCGTGGTGTGGGCGGAGCCGAAGCTCTGGAACGATCCCACCGATACCGAGGTCTCCAATCCGTCTCAGACGGTCACCGTGAACCTCGGCGGCGTGCATCATTCGGTCAAGGTCTACGACACGCTGACGGGAACCACGGCGATCGCCAGCTATACCGACGTCAGCACGATCACGATTCCGGTCAGCGATCATCCGTTGATCATCGAGATCGACGCGCCCGCGACCAACCCGACCCCGCCCGACACCCGCACCACCGTCAGCGGCACGGCTGCCGAGATCGTGCCGCAACTGTCCGACCTCAGCCACTCGACGGCGCTGAAGACCATCACGGTGACCGACTCGCACGTCCTGCCGGTCGCCTCGAAGGCGACGATGGACTACATCATCGCCCATTACGGCAGCGCCCTCTCCAAGATCCAGGGCGGCTATTCGTTCTCGGTGACGAATTCGGCCGCGACCTGGATCAACACCAAGACCTACAACGCCAGCGGAACGCTGGTGTCGAAGTCGGACACCGGCCTGAATTCGAGCGGACAGCCGACCTCGACCACCGTCGCCTACACCGACGGCTCGCAGGACCTGATCAGCTACACCAATGGCGTGAAGACGAAATCCGTTCATGTCGGCAGCGACGCAACGAGGACGACCGACACCTACAACACGGCCGGAACCCTGCTGAGCGAAGTCGTCCAGAAGTCGAGCGGCTATTACTCCACGACGCTCTATACGAACGGCGTGAAGACGGCCGCCTACGTCAAGAATGCCGACGGCTCACAGGACAATTACACCTACGGCATCACGGGCAAGAGCTTCGCCACCCAGGTCCAGCATCTCGATGCCTCCGGGAAGGTCACCTCGGTGACCCGCAGCCATGCCGACGGCTCGCTGGACTCGACGCAAGTCTACAACAGCGACGGCAGCAGCGTGATCACCACCTACAGCGCCACCGGCGTCAAGCTGGTCGAGACCACCTATCACGCCGATCACAGCAAGGACGTCTGGACCTACAACATCACGGGCCAGACCTACACGACCGAGCACGACGTCTACAACGCCACCGGCTTCCTCACCGGCCTGACCCGCCTGCACGCCGACGGCAGCCCCGCCTTCAAGCTCACCCAGACGACCGACGGCACCAAGACGACGGACTGGTACAATGCCGCCGGCAGCCTCACCAGCGAGGTGGTTCAGAAGGCCGATGGCTTCACCTCGACCACGCTTTACAGCAACGGCGTCAAGACCAACGCTTATGTGAAGAATGCCGACGGCAGCCAGGACAATTACGCCTACGGCATCACCGGCCAGAGCTACAGCACGCTGATCCAGCACGTCGATCCCACGGGCAAGGTCACCGCAGTCACGCGCAAGCATGCCGACGGCACGCTCGACTATACCCAGGTGATCAACAGCGACGGCAGCAGCGTCGTCACCAATTACGACGCCGCGGGGACCCGGACCAAGGAAAGCGACTTCCATGCCGACGGCAGCAAGGACGTCTTCCTGTTCAACATCACCGGCCAGGACTACACGACCGAGCACGACATCTACGATGCGACCGGCTTCCTCACCACGCTGATCCGCAAGCATGCCGACGGCAGCATGGCGTTCAAGCTGGTGCAGAGCGCGGACGGGACCAAGACCACCGACTGGTACGACGCCAGCGGCGTCCTCACCAGCGAGGTGTTCCAGAAGCCGAGCGGCTACAACTCGACCACGGTCTACACCAACGGCGTGAAGACGGCGGCCTACATCACCAATGCCGACCAGAGCCACGACAATTACAGCTACAACATCACCGGCCAGAGCTACACCACGCAGTACCAGCACCTCGACCCCTCAGGCCGGACCACCGAGGTGACGCGCTGGCATGCCGACAACTCGCTCGACTATACCCAGGTCATCAACGGCGACGGCAGCAGCGTGGTCACCAACTACGATGCATCGGGCATCAAGAAGACGGAAACCGACTATCACGCCGACGGGTCGAAGGACGTCTTCCAGTTCAACGTCGTGGGCCAGACCTACACCAACGAGCACGACACCTACGATACGACGGGCTTCCTGACCCACATCGTGCGCACCCACGCCGACGACAGCCTGGCCTTCACGCTGACGCAGACCGCCGACGGCACCAAGACCTCCGACTGGTACGACGCCAACGGCATCATCACCAGTGAGGTGACGACCAAGAGCGATGGTTACAACTCCACGACCGTCTACACCGGCGGCGTGAAGACCGCCGCCTACATCAAGAATGCCGACGGCACATCGGACAATTGGAACTACAACGTCACCGGGCAGTCCTATACCACCCAGCATCAGCACCTCGACGCCTCGGGCAAGCTGGTCGAGCTTACGCGAACCCACGCCGACGGCACGCTGGATTATACCCAGGTCATCCACGACGACGGCAGCAAGCTGACCGACATCTACAACAGCGCCGGCACCAAGACCCAGGAAATCGCCAACAACACCGACGGTTCGAAGGACGTCTTCCTGTTCAACTTCAACGGACAGGCCGGCACCACGCAGCACGAGAACTACAACAGCGCCAACGCATTGCAGTTCTTCGATCAGACCAAGACCGACGGTACCCACAACGTCACGGCCGTCGCCAGCGGCGTGACGATCCAGGGCGGAGCGGGCAACGACGTGTTCTCGGCCGCGCCGAACTCGACGACGGTGGCTTACGACCACGGCCAGGACCAGATCCTCAACTTCCAGGCCGGCGATGCGACGACGCACGACACGATCGCGATCTCGAAACTGCTGGCGGCGGACTACAGCCACCTGCAGATCACGCAATCCGGTACGAACGCGATCATCACGTTCTCAGCCGATGACTCGATCCTGCTGAAGAACGTCTATGTCTCCAGCCTGACCAGCCACGACTTCGTGTTCGTCTGAGGAGTTGCTGCTCAGACGCACGTCAGCATAGCCGGGGCCGGGCCCATGCAGGGTCCCGGCCCCGTTCGTTTGTTGGGCCGCCTGCCTCATTGATGAGCGGAACCTGACTGCCATCCGCAATTGGATGGGCCCCATGAATTCGGACGGATTGCCGCGATTACGCCGCATCGCCCGCGCGCCTGCGAACTTGCGTCACAATTCGCTTCTAGAACGAAGACGAACCGCGCAAGGACTCCGAGGCCCGATGGACGCCAGTGAAGCAAGACGTTTTGTCGTTCTCGACTTCTACCGCTTCGTCGCCGCGCTCGGGGTCTTCATCTTTCACCTGAAGCTGATCGACACCGGCATTTCGCCGGCCTGGAACGGGTCCTACGGCCTGTTCGTGGACATGTTCTTCATCCTGTCCGGCTTCGTGATCTCCTATTCCTATCCGTCGGACGCACGCGGCGTCGCTGCCTATTCGCGCTTCATGATCCGGCGCATCGCGCGGATCTATCCGCTGCACCTGCTGAGCCTGCTGATCTTCGTGGTGCTGATCGGCGCCGGGCTGGAACGTACCGCACGCTCGACCTCGCTGGACTTCGTCTACAACCTGCTGCTGCTCCAGGCCTGGGGCGTCACCGACCATCTCAGCTTCAACTCGCCGTCCTGGTCGATCAGCGCCGAGTTCTTCTGCTATCTGATCTTTCCGCTCCTGATGCTGCTTGCACGCAAGGTCCAGCCCGTCGTGCTCGGCGGCATCGTGGCCGCGCTTTACCTGCTGCTGGCCCACGGCCATTTGCCGATCTGGCAGGAACGATCGCAGATGTATGGCGCCAATTTCGACTACGGCATGCTGCGCGCGCTGCCAAGCTTCCTGAACGGCATCCTGCTCGCCATCCTGTTCCGGATGTCGCGTCCCTACCGCCACAAGGGGATGATTTTCGCCGGCATCGGCATGTTCGGCCTCTCGGTGCTCGTCCTCAACGTCTTCGCCAAGCCGGATCTGGCGATTGTGCTGTTCTCCTGCGCGATCCTGCTCACGGCAGTCGGCGAAAGCGCCTTCAAGGAGTTCCCGGGCGCCCGCCTGCTCGGCCGGCTCGGCAACACCTCATATGCGATCTACATGCTGCACGATGCCATCCTCATTGCCGTGTTCAAGCCGCTGTGGACCTGGCTCGGCCTGCGCCCCGATCAGTTCGGCCTGTACGCCCTGGCCTGTTGCGCGGTCCTCACCATCGTCGCGGACCGTACCTACGCCTATTTCGAGAATCCGGCGCGGCGCCTGATCAACCGCTGGGCCGACGCCGCGGCGCCCTCCTCGCGGAAGATCCCGGCCGCAGCCGCCGAGACATCGATGCGCTTCGACAACCCCGAGCGCGCGGTCAACTGACCGCCCTGCCGATGACATGAGGCCGTTCAGGCGACCTTGCCGCCGGCCTCCGGCACGATCCGCATCGCGCTCTCGCCCAGCAGTGGTGCGATGTTGGCGCGGGACAAGTCCATGACATCGGGCAGCGCCTGTCGTACCTGTGCGCCGACAGCCTGGTACGCTCCGAGGAAGTGCAGCAGAAACGTCTCGAAGCTGTCGCCGACGAGAAACTGCGACGGCGACAACAACAGCTGTTCGCTGACGCCGAAATGCGCGAACAGGCCCTGGAACTTGTCCTGGTAGGTAATTGCCGCAACGGGCGTTCCCTGGCCCAGCGCCGCAATCGCCAGATGCATGCGACCGGTGATCACGCCGTCGACCAGACCGACGACCGCCTTGATCTCACCAGCCGATAGCGCCTGGTCGACGTGATACACGTGATCGCCGAGCACGGGCTTGAGCCGATCGGCCAGAGGCCGCAGACAATTGTCGTCGGCGATCTCGGGACGGTAGTCGTGCGCGAGCAACAGCCAGCTCGCATCGTGCTCGCGCGACAGCCGCTCCATGGAGCGCGCCGCAAGCTCGATCATCTGCCGCAGCTTGGCCGGCTCCGGCTTCTTGAACAACATCGGATGGATGTTGAAGACGAAGACCCTGCGACCCTGCGCGCGCTGCCCTGCGATCGCGGCCCCGATCTGCTTCACCGTGGAGGTGTCGGTCCGCGGCCTCAGCATGAACGCCGCATCGGTGACGAGATGGGCGCGCTTGCGGGCGAAATCATCGAATCGCTGCAGGGATATCGCATCGCGCAGGTTCAGGACCACGCCCGGATCCAGCAGGCGGAACACCTCGCGCAGCGCTTTCGCCGGGCGCGAGTTGAAACTGAAGCCGAGCACGCTGACCTTGGCGCCGAACGCAGCCATCAGATCGGCAACCAGCAGCATGCGCGCGGCATCGACCGGAGAATAGTAACCGTCGAGCACATCGGCGCCCAGAACCAATCCGAAATCCGGCCTCGTGAGCGACAGCTCCTGCGCCACCGTCTCGTAGGAGAACGGCTGTCTCCAGAGTTCGAGCGGCTTGAAGCCCATCGCGCGCACGTCCTCGCTGGCCGCCGGGGTCGCGGTGACGACGAAGACCTCGAGATCCGGATAGGCCCGCTTCATCTCGCCGGTGGCCGCTTCGATCATGGCCTCGTCGCCGCGCGACTGATGGACGCTCCAGGGATCGGACGGAAGCACGACCAGCCGGCGCGGATCGTTGCGCGGTGCGACGTTGACGCCGACGTCCTTCCGCGCGATCTGCCACCTGCGCAGCTCGAGCAGATCGAGGGCCAACGGCGTGTTCTTCGCACTGTTGAGCCAGCCTCGGAGCTGCCTGCGTACGGGTACGGGGATCAACTGCTTCACGATATCCTCCTCGTCTTCATCAGGCGGTCGCGCCGCGCTTCACGACGAAATCAATCAGGGAAAGGACCTGCCTCCGCCAGAACAGCAGGAGGCCCGTCAGGTAGGTCACGCCAAAACAGGACGACAGAAGTCCGATCCGCAAATAGGGGTTCATGCCCGGCGTCGCCTCCCGGCACAGCACCACTGCGCCGTAAGCCAGGACGATCGCACAGAGACAGCCCGCAATCGGACGCAGAAACTGGCTCCAGCTCAGGCCCAGCATCCGGAGCGCCAGCGCGAACGTCACCGGAGTCACCACGAGCTGCGAGAATGCGAAGATCGTCGCGAGTTGACCGATGTCTCGCGACGGAAGCAGGAACATGGCCGGCACGACCGTGCAGCATTTGAGGATGTTGAGCAGGAAGACGTAGTTGGGCTTGCCCAGGGCGCCGAAATAGGCGCTGTTGACGAACTGCACGGTCTGGACCGCGCCGATCAGCATCAGCGGCCGCATCACCGCTTCGCTGCCGCCCCACTTCGCACCAAACAGCAGCAGGGAGAACTCCGGCGCGATCGCCGCGAGCAGCACGAAGACCGGAGATCCGATCAGCGCGCCGAGGCTGACGCTGCGCAGATACGCGCCCGCGATGCGGTCGCGCTCATGCGCGATCTTGGACAATGCGCTCAGCGCGACGTCCATGACCGCTTGGGTGAGCAGCTGCATCAGGATGAGGTAGACCCTCGCTCCGACCGTGTAGATGCCGAGCGCCGCGATGCCATACAGTGACAGGATGATCATGTCGATCGTCCGCACGATGGCGAAGTCCAGCAGCCTGTTCAGCACGACGTGGACGCTGTAGCCGGAGAGCTCGCGAAAGCTCTTGAGATCGTAGCCGCGCATCGGCAGCCATCGCGGTTGGCTCCAGAGCCACAGGCCGCTGATCGCGCTCTGAACGACCACCTGGATCACGAGGCTGAGAGCACCGAATCCGGCATAGGCGCAGGCGATGCCCACGACGCCGGACACGGCTGTTGCCACCATGGTCCGGACCGCAAGCACGCGAAAATCCATCTGGCGCTTGTAGAGCGCCTCCTGAAACAAGGTCGCGGTCCCGATCGGAAGCGCGAGACTGGCGGCTGTCAGCAGCGGCGCGAGCCCCTTCACGTCGAGCCAACGCTCGATATGCGGCGCGAGCTGCGCAATCAGAACGGCAAGCAGCGCCGAGGCTGCAAACGAGCAGAAAAAGGGCAGCGTCACGTCGGCAGGCTCGAGCGTGCGCCGTTGGATCAGCGCATCACCGAAGCCGAACTCGGCGATCGAGCTCAGGAGCAGCAGGATGAAGGCGACCAGCGCAGCGAGACCGAAATCCGCAGGGCTGAGCAGCCGGGCCAGAACCAGGAACAGCACGAATGACAGCGCCCGGCCGCCCCAATTCTGGGCAAGCGACCAGAACAGAGCCACCACGACCTGATGTTGCTTGCCCTGCGTGACGTTCATCAACAATTCGACCCAATTCCGACAAATCCAACCACAATCGCAGACTAGACGACGTGGCACGCGATGCTGCCGCGAGGCCACATCTCCGATCATTTCGGAGCAGTGATTGCTCGCTACAGTACGGCGGAGTGATGGCAATCAGATGAGCGCCGTCACGATTCCGATTTAAAGTGGAAGTGAGTTCAAATCGTGGACTACACTTCAATCGACCTTTGCGAAGTGATGCAAAATGGATGCCTTGATGAATTCGTCCGCTCCGCGTTCTGCCCGTAGCTCCAAGCGTTTGCGTGTGGCGATCTACGCGCCGCATTTTGCGGAATATTCCTATCGCCTGGCATCTGGACTGGCGCATCATTGCGACGTCCGCCTCGTGCTCAACGCCAAGGATGCGAACCAGCAATGGGAACTTGCCGATATCGCCGTGGCCGCACCCTTCCAGACACGAATTCGCGACCTCAGCCTGCGCCGCGGCGGCGCGATCGGCATCCCCGCGTCCTTCATGGACATCATATCGTTTCGTCCAGACGTGATTCATTGTCACGAAGTTCCGGAGATCTACACGTCCAAGCTGATCCAGGTGCTTCGCCCGTTTGGCATTCCGCTGGTCCTGACGGTCCACGATGCGATTCCGCATTCGGAAGGCGGCTCGGGCACCTCGCCGCGTGAGGATGCGTGGCGCGGGCGCATGCGCGCAGCCGCGTCGGTCGTCACCACGCATGGCGAGAGTTGCATTGCCGATTTTCGTCGGGCATCGCCCGACTTCAAGGGCGAGACGGTCTCCAGCATGCATGGCGTACTCATGGTTCCGCCGACCAAGGGCGCAGTCACCGCGCCCGAGCCCGCGCGCATCCTGTTTTTTGGACGGATGTGGGCTTACAAGGGCCTCGACGTCTTCATCGACGCGATCGACCTGCTGGCCCGGCGCGGCGTGGCGCATGAGGCGATCGTCGCCGGCCGCGGCCCCGAGATGACACGGCTCGGAGCGCGGATGGAGGCAATGCCGACCGTCAAGACCATCAATGCCTATATTTCCCCTGCGGATACCGGCCGGCTGTTTCAATCCGCCACCGTCGTCGCCTTGCCCTATAAGGATGCAACGCAGAGCGGCGTGCTTGCATCGGCCTACGGCAATTCTCGTCCCGTCGTTGCCAGCGCCACCGGCGGCATTCCCGACGTCGTCACCGACGGCGTCAACGGGCTGCTGGTTCCTCCGGGCGACGCCGCCGCATTGGCCGACGCGCTCGAACGCGTGCTGACCTCGAAGCCACTCGCCACGACATTGACGGATGGCGCGCGGCAAACCGCCGCCGGCATCTTGAACTGGGACCGCATCGCGGAAGGGTTGCTGGGCTCGTATCACAGGCTCGCCGGTCGTACTGTGAGCTGACTGCTATCGGGGATCTCTCAAACCGATTGCCCGACCTTCAGCGGTCGAAAGACCATGCTGCGGATCGCGCCGTCCAGCAGGCGCCTCAGCCTGACCTCGATCAATTCATAGCTGATCGCGCTTGCGACCAGTGACATCACCAGCCCGAGCCCGATGAAGGCCGCCCACAGCAGCCAGCGATCGACGCCGGCGGCGACCAGCTTCAGGCCGATCACCTGCAAGGGGAAGAGCACGAAAGGATGCACCAGATAGAGGCTGTAGCTGATCTTGCCGACATATTGCAGCGCCGGCGCACTCAGCGCCCGGCCGAGGCCGGAGTCCGGAGCGAGCACCATGCCGAACAGCAGGAAGCCGGGAAGCAGTCCCACGAACGGGTGAAACAGCATCAGGCTCGCATACATCGCCGCTCCGCAGGCAAGGCCCGCGATCAAGCCGAGGCGCCCGGGAATCGAGATGCGAAAGCCGGTGGCGCTGAACAGCATGCCGATGCAGAAGAAGGCCGTGATCGGCCAATGCAGGAGGCAGGCGACGCCCAGCAGGATCAAGGGCGCAGCCAGCATCCTGCCGCCGATACGCAGCATCGAGAACGTCGCGGCAAACCAGATGTAGAACGCCCACTCGTAGGTCAGCGTCCAGGCATTCTGCTGGGCAATGGGCAGGCCGAGCGCGTCCTGCACGAAGAACAGATTGGCCGCGAAGATCCCGAGATAGCTGGTCAGGTCGATGCCTCGGAAGAACTTGTAGCCGACGATCGGACCTATCGCGAACAGGGCAAGATGCAGGACGACGAAGACCGGCATGATGCGCAGGACGCGATCGAAAAAGAACCGGGGGAGCGACCCGTGCCGCACCAGGCTCGCCGGGATCAGGAAGCCGCTGATCATGAAGAACAGCTCGACTCCATGACCGCCGACATTGATCACCGATTGCAGCCAGAGCCAGAGCGGCGGCAGGAAGCCGGGATCCGGAATGTCGTACATGCCTCCCTTGGGCATGTCGTAGAAGTGATCCATCAGCACGCTGAGCGCCGCAATGCCGCGCAGCCCCTGCACCGACGGAACGAACGATCCGTCATAGGCCGTGCCCGGCTGCTGCAGGGTCCCGCTCACTCTGCAGCGCCCTGGGTGCTGAGCGCAGGCTCGAGCACCACTTTCTTTCGACGCGCCGAGCGGAACCGCTGTCCAAACGCGATGCTGGGCTTCTCGACGAATGTAAACGTCATCCAGCTGACGAGAAGCGACAGCGCCAGGATCACAGCCAGGAAGATCGACCATCCAATCGGCCCATCACCGAACCAGACGAGGCGATGGACGAAGACGATGACGAATGGCGACATCAAATAGACCGAATAACTGATCACGCCGACGAACGCCATCGGGCGCCACGCCATTCTCTCGCCGAACACCGCAAACCCGATGAAGACCAGCGCCGCGCAGACATAGGCCGATCCGATCGAATAGCTGTAGAAGAAATTCTCGTGATACACGCCGCCGAACCGCCGGTCAGACAGCGTGATGGCGAAAATCGCATACAGCAGCGTGCAGACCGCCACGTGGGTCCATCGCAGCTTTCCGCCGATGACGGTATCGCGGATGATCTTGCCCAGGAACATCGCCGACAGGTTCAACCCGACCTCCATCACCGAGGAGACGGTCCTGTTCTCCACCAGGAGCGCAGCGCTGGTTCCGACCAGCGCGGCCGCAATGACGATCGTGACCGCCGTGAAGCGCCGGTTCAGCAGCCCCATTGCAAAGAGGATGGTGCACCCGACGTAGAACAGCAGCTCGATTGCCAGCGTCCAGTAGAACACCCAGAGATTCGGGACGTTCACGAACGTCTGCAACATCGTCACGTTCGCGGCGATCTGCCCCAGCGGATAGATCTTCGACTCCATCAGCTGCATCGTCACGAGCCCGACCACGAGCGAGGTCCAATAGGCCGGATAGAGCCGGAAGAAGCGGCTGATCGCAAAATCGCGCACGGGCGTGGCGCTGTCCGGAAAGCTGAACGGAATGACGAAGCCGCTGACGAAGAAGAACAGCACGACGCCGAACCGGCCGAAGTTCATGTAGTAGCCGAACACATCGTGGATCGGCCAGTAAAACGCGCCCGTCGGGTGCTTCTCGACGATGATCTCGAAGACATGCTGGACCAGGACCGACAGCACGGCGATGCCGCGCAGCGTGTCGATGAATGCGAGCCGTTTATGCATCATTCGTTCTCACCTGCTTCCGCTCGCCGCCGGCACATCCGGGCGGAAGCCCTCCAATGACGGCACCGGTGGCCGCATGACAATCGGCACGGCGTCGCCGGCCCGTGCGGAGGTCGCACGGCGCGAGAACACTTCGCTGAAGCTCAGTGCGATGATCAAGAGGCCGGACGCCGGGCCGTAGTTCAACACCGTGATCGTGAACAGATTGACGACGAAGATCAGCGTCAGCTTGTAGACGTCGGTGGCTCCGAACGTCGCCCGGAACACCATCACCATGAATGCCACGAACGGGAGACCGAACATCAGATAGGTCCCGATGTAGAAATTGTCGACGGGCACCCAAAATGGCGCGAGCGGCGAGAACAGCTGCTGCGGATAGTTGAAGCAGCCTGCACCACAGCCGGTCACGAGGCCGATGGGCATGAGCTGGGTGAGATAGATGAACGGCTTTTGCCAGCTGTTGTTGATGCGATCGAGGATGCTGAAGAGGGTCGAATGCGGCACCGCGGCGGTCCCGGAAGCGACCACGATCATGAAGAACGGCACGAAGATCGAAGCATACGACCACAGCGCGATGGCCCGGATCGCGGGAAAGCGCGACTTCTCCGGCAGCATCCGCACCAACACCAGCAGGATCAGGTAGAGCACGAGGACGATCATCGTCGTCTTGCTCGTGGTCAGCTTGATGGCATAGATCGCGATGGAACCGAGCAGGAGACACCAGGTCGTGCCCATGCGGATCGACGTGATCGCGAACGACACCAGGATGAAGAAGGCGGCCATGGTATTGTCGGCAGCAAAGCCCATCAGGCGCTGGTCGTCGCCGCCATAGGCCCACCACAACCGGCCGGCCTCGCGCACCGCGCCGAAGGACTCGTATTTGTAGCCCACCCAGGGCATCAGGTAGAATTTCGTCAGGAAGACACCGATCACCGACAGGTAGAAGGTCACGGCGATGACCGACAGAAGCTTCTTGTATGAGCCGAGGCTCGAATCGCAGAAGCAGAATCCGACGAACACCGGCAGCATCATCTTGAACGACGAGACCGCTGCGTTGACCGTACCCAGCATGAAATAGCCGAGCACGAGCGACAGCATGATCTGCACCAACACCAGCAGGGCCAGCGTACTGCGATTGCGCAGGATGCAATGGACGAAGAACTGGATGAGGCACAGAACCGCGATGGCGTCGGGCACGTACCAGAGCGCGTTCATGTGATAGATGCTGGTGTAATAGCGGATCATGCCGCCGAAGGCGTCGCGGACCAGATAAGCCCCGAGCGCGATCGCCTCGATGTTGAGGCTGATCAGCGTCATTTGGGGTCGATGCAGCGCGAGACTCGTCATATCAGGCTCAGTTCGTCTGCCGCGCGGGGGACGCCGAGAAATCGGAGCGGCTTCCAAGCGCGTTCCGCATCAGCCTGCCGCCGGGGATTTCGACGTAAAGATAGGTGAAGTGGGAGACCGCGAGCACGGCGGCCAATGAGACCACGAGGTTCAAGGAGGCCGGCAGACCGGCCCAGACCGAATCGAGCACGGCGATCCGCCCTGCCCCGACGGCTCGCACGAAATATTCGGCGAGCAGCACCACGAGCGCGTGCACCATATAGATCGAGTAGGAACGTTTCCCGAGCCAGACCAGTGGCTTGGCCACCAGAATCCGCGGCACCAGCAGCGCATCCGGAAAGGCGAGCAGGCTGCCGAGGAAGATCGCGAACGTCACCGGCGCGAGGAAGGTCGACGCAGGATTGGTCTCCGCCAGGGACACCAGGACAATGCTGGCGATCATGGCGACGAATTGCAGCATGCCCTGAACGGCAGGACCCGGCCTGGCCGGCAGGCGATCGACGATCCTGACCGTGAGCACGCCCAGAAAGAAGCTCACGAAGCAGCGCAGGATGCCGAAATCGGTCTGAAGCCCGAGGCTCCTCTTGTCGAGCACGAAGATGATGAAGACCAGACTTCCGACCGCCAGCGCGCCGCAGAGGACGTAGAACCACAACAGGGAGCGCATGCGCTGGGCAAAGAGGACGATCAGGCCGAACACCAGATAGGTGTAGAACTCGACGCTGATGCTCCAGCTCGGCGCATTCCAGCTGAGATAGTCGACGAACCCCATCGAGTGCAGCAGCAGGAGGTTGAGAACGAAGGAATAGGCGTTGTTCACTTCGAACGCCGCAGGCGCCGCCACGACGACTCCCGCCATGACCAGGCTGATGCGCAGCAGGCGGAAAAGCAGATTCGCCATCAGCATGACGATGTGCAGCGGATAGACCCGCGCCAGCCGCCGCACCATGAACTCACGCAGGGAGAAGCGCCCGAAGTCGCTCTCGACATAGCTGAGCGACATGACGATGCCGCTGAGAACGAAGAACAGATCGACCAGGAGCCAGGAGCTTCTGAAGAACGAGCAATTGATCCACGCGTTGTGCGGAAACGCAGCGAGAAACGTCGGCATCAGCAGCAAATGGTGAATCACCACCGAAGTCGCGGCGACGCCCCGGATGCTGTCGAGCGGCAGGACATGCGCCTTCTCACGATGAATCAACTCCGTCACATCAACATTCCCAGCTATTGCACCGCAACAGTTTGTATCAGGATTTGCGCGCGTTCAATCTCTGCGATCGCGGGCTCGCATTCGACGCATGACGATCGACGATAATTTCAACGCTCGCTTTTCATTCGGACATGCGAGCGCCAAGTTCACGCCACTTTTTTCAAGAGACACCGCACGTCGGCGCGCAAATCAATTCGCGCGCGATGATTGCGAGCATTTGCGTACAAAGTGTGCGCGAAATCCGGCGCTGGTGCGATCAAGATCAAGATGCGCCGGAGCACTGATTTCACCGCAGTAAATGTCGCGCTGATAATTTTCTCACGGAGGGAACTAACGGCTCGCTTGCGACTTGTGTCGGTTTTGCGACGACCGCTTGTGCTGCGCGGGCGTGCAAACGCCTCATATGTTTTCAGGTTGCAACATTCCTAGGCGCAAGATGCCGATCTCCCGGGCATTGTATTTCTTCATTTTGCAACCGAACGGGAGAGTCGATGCGATCGTTATCACTGACAACATGAACTCAACTTTTGCGTCGCACAAAATTTGACACAGTTACCTGTCAGGTTTCGCGTGTTCTCCGATTGCAACAGGGAGCAAAGGGACACGGATGGGCCGCGGACTAACAATTCGTCATGCAAGGGCGCGATGGCTGCCGATCGTCTTGGCAAGTTCTGCCTTGATCGTGTCGAGCATCGATGCCTGCCGCGCTCAATGCGTCGAACTTTCGGATCGTGCCTCGCAGCTCGAGCTCGACACGTTCGTCAAGTCGCCCTCCTCGCTCCTGGAGCGGCTGCGCAATGACAAGGAGAAGCTGAGGTTCCGGCTCGCCACCTATATCGCCACCAATCCCTCGGTGTTGCCGTCCGTGCAGAGCCTGATCTCGGCCTCGGCTTCAACCGATCGTTCGGCTATCGGCGCCGCGCTGAAGATTGCCGAGGGGCGGTGCACGTCCACGAAGCCGGACGCGGCGCGCAAGATCAAGGACTTCGTGCAGCGAATCGGCGATCTCAACGTGCAGGCAGGTTATTCCGCCGCGGGTGACGACAGCTCCGGCATCCCGGCTCAATCGCAAGCCAAGGGCCCGGCGCAACCGTCGCGCGGCGGGGCGCTGCTCGAGGGTGAGTGGAAGACCAAGCTGGCCAATCCGTTCAAGCCCGTCCCCCTTCCGAATTGATCTGCGATCATCAAGAGGCAGCGAATTAGACAATGTATCAGCCCAGAGAACATTTCCAGTCGGGCCACAGATTCGGGATCGAGTTCGGCGGAGCCGTCCTCAGCTTCGAGCGAGTGGCCGACGTCCTGCGCCGGCAATGGCCGGTCGTCGCGGCGTGCACCGGCGCCGCGCTGGCCCTGGTGCTCGTCTATCTGGTCACGGCGCAACCCATGTACACGGCCAATGCCCGCATCATGATGGATACGCGCCAAGCCCAGGTGCTGGACAAGGACAGCAACGCCAATAGCGCCCTCATCGACACCGGCTATGTCGACAGCCAGGTCGAGGTCATCAATTCGGATGACCTGATTCTCTCGGTCGTCCGTCGCCTGAAATTGACTGAAGATCCCGAGTTCAACGGCTCCAAGCCGGGCCTTCTCTCCGTCATTCTCGGCAAGGTGACGTCGCTGTTCAGCTCCGGCGAACCGGCATCGCAGGATCAGCTCGAACATGCGGTGGTCGAGCAGGTTCAGAAGAACCTGAGAACGGAACGCGTCCTGACGACCTACGTCCTGTCGCTGAACTATCGCGCACGGACCCCCGACAAGGCCGCCAAGATCGCCAACGCCATTGCCAAGGCCTATCTCGTCGGCGCCCTGGAAGCCAAATATGAGTCCACCAAGCGGGCCACCGAGTGGCTTCAGCAGCGCAGCATCGAGCTGAGCGAGCAGGCCTCGGCCAGCGACCGCGCGGTGCAGACGTTCAAGGCCGAACACAACATCGTCGGGACCAGCCGCGGCCTGATGTCCGAACAGCAATTGTCGGACCTGAACACGCAGCTGGTTCAAGCGCGGGCGGCGACGGCCGAAGCCAAGGCCCGGCTCGACCGCATCAACACCATTTCGGACCAGGATGTCGCGCAATCGACGGTGACCGACGCGCTCAACAACTCGGTCATCACCCGCCTCCGGGCCCAATATCTCGACCTCCAGGCCCAATATGCCGACTGGTCGAGGCGCTATGGCAAGCAACATCTGGCTGCGGTCAATCTGGCCAACAAGATGGATGAGCTGCGCAAGAACATGGCCGACGAACTGCATCGGATCGGAGACGCCTATCGCAGCGACTACGAGATCGCGAAGAGCCGCGAGGCTTCTCTGGACAAGAGCGTCAAGGATCTCGTCGCTCAGGCCGGCCACACCGGCCAGGCCGAGGTCAAATTGCGCGACCTCGAAAGCGCCGCCGACACCTATCGCAACCTCTACAACAACTTCCTCGAGAAGCTGCAGAGCGCGACGCAGAACCAGAGCTTTCCGCTCAGCGAGTCGCGCCTGATCAGCACCGCCACCAAGCCGGATCGCAAGAGTTCGCCGCGCACGGTGCTGGCGCTGGTGGGGGGCCTGGTGGGCGGCCTCTGCCTCGGCTTTGGCGTCGCATTCGGGCGTGAGCTGCTCAGCGACGTCCTGCGGACCCCCGGCGAGGTCGAGGATGAGCTCGGCGTGAAGTGTCTCGGAGTCCTGCCCGACATTCGTCCCCCGACGAAAACCGGCGCGTTGCTTTCGACCTCCGCGAAGACCGGTCCACCCGATCTGTCCCGCTACGTCGTCGACCATCCGTTCTCGCGGTTTGCCGAGACGTTGCGGAACATCAAGGTATCGATCGACGTTGCGCGCCTGACCCGCGAGATCAAGGTGATCGGCATCGTGTCGTCTCTCCCCAAGGAGGGAAAGACGACGGTAGCGGCCAACTTCGCGCAGCTGATCGCCCTCACCGGACATCGCACGGTCCTGATCGACGGCGATCTGCACACGCGTTCGCTCACGCGAGAGCTCGCACCGAACGCCACGACCGGACTGGTCGAGGCGCTCAGCGATCCGGCCAACCTCGGCTACCATGTGCAGCGAAGCAAGGAGACGGGCCTCGATTTCCTGCCGTCCGTCGTGGCCTCCCGCATGGTCAATTCGGCCGACGTCATTGGATCAAAGGCGATGGCGGAGTTGCTCAAGGTGCTGAAAGAGCATTATGAGTACATCGTGATCGATCTTGCCCCGGTGATGCCGGTGGCGGACTCAAAGGCCGTCAGCTTCCTGATCGATGCCATGGTCTATGTGATCGAGTGGGGACAGACGACACGAAGCGCACTTCAGGAGTCGGTTTCCGGATCGGAAGTCCTGCAGAAGAAGCTGCTCGGCGCCGTGCTCAACCGCGCCAACCCGAAGATGCTCAAGCGCATCGAGGCGTACAAGGGCAAGCACCACAACAGCTACTACGTCGAGCACGCCTAGTTTAGGCGGAGGCGCGCCGCCGCCCCAACCGAACTGAAACGACTTCAGGCCCGCTGCCATCTGGCAGCGGGCCTTTGTTCGTGCTGTGCGGAACTGTCGCCTGAACACGATCGCGTGCGCCTTCGCGCACGAGGCCAAAGATCGCACCGGGCCCCCGGACTGCCCAGGCCTCCGTATTCGTCCGGAATCCACAACTTGCAGTTATTGCTCTAGCCAAAAGCAAGGATTGACGAAGACGTTGATGGCTAGGACAGTGTGCCAATTGGCGATCATCATCGACAAGACGAGACAATCCGGTCCTCGCCGCCTCGAAATGCCGAAACTTTGGGCATCTTTCCTTCTGGGTTCCCTGAAGCTAAGCTCGGCTGATATTTGTAGTTCTTTTCCGGCGGGCTCGGAATGCTGATCGTCCTGACGATTTTGACTATTTGGGTTCTGCTCAACATCCTGTTCGTGTTGGTCGTCGTGCCTCCACGCAAGCCCCGTCGGCAGTCAATGGCGACGACCCTTTCGCCCGCGCCCATCGACCCCAGCCGGCGTGACATCGACCAGGACGAACCGTTTTCGGTTCGCCAGGTCATCGTGTCCATTGCGATGGGGGCATTCTTCGTGCTGGTGCCGCCGCTGCTCGCCTTGCGCGATGCAGTCATGCGGCTCTTCGGCAGATCGTCGCGAGATGGAACCTGATCGATCGGAACCGCGGTTCCATATCGTCGGGAAATTGAGCGGCTAATAGGCTTCCTGAAACATCACGGCGGACGCCGTGCGGGCCATGATCTTCAGGTCGAGCCAGATGCTCCAATTGCTGACGTACCAGACGTCGTATTCGACCCGCTTCTCCATCAGATCGATCGTCGGCGTTTCCCCCCTGAACCCGTTCACTTGGGCCCAGCCGGTCAGGCCCGGCTTCATGTGATGCCGGTAGACGTATTTGCTGATGAGCTCGTCATAGTAGTTGTCATGGGCCAGCGCATGGGGACGTGGGCCGACCAGTGACATGTCTCCACGCAGCACGTTCCAGAGCTGCGGCAGCTCGTCGATGCTGGTCATGCGCAGGAAACGCCCGATCTTGGTGACCCGGGCATCCCTCTTGGTCGCCTGGGCAATCGTTTCGCCGTTCTCGCAGACGGTCATGCTGCGGAACTTCCAGATCTCGAACGGCCGGCCGTTGAAGCCACGCCGCGACTGGCGGAATATGACGGCTCCCGGGGAATCCAGCTTGATCAGCAAAGCAACCGTCAGCAGCAGCGGCGTCAGCATCACGAGCGCGAACATGGCCACGCCAACGTCGAGACAGCGCTTCTGCAACCGCTCGAGAATGGTGAGAGGCGGCCGCTGGATTTCGACCGCGACGGTTCCACTGACCGGCAGAAACGGACGGGTCACCAGATCAGCGACCGAATCGTCCGGCAACAGGCGTATGGGCTGCGGGACGGCGCGCAAATATGGGCTCAGCTTGCGGAGCATGGGCAACTCGTTCCAGTCGATCGCAAGCAGATATTCGTCGACGTCGGCCGAGCGCGACTGACGGATTACGTCGCGAATCTGCCGTTCCCAGTGGCCGTCATCCCGCTCGGCGCCGAGCACGAAATGGCGCATGACATCGAAGCCGTTCCTCCTGAGGTCCTTGAAGCGGCTCGAGGTGAAGTCGAGCGGCTTGAGGCTGAGCAGGATCACCTTGCGATCGACCAGCCGGCTTCGCGCAAAGCTGGTGCCGAACACCGCCTGCCAGACGAAGCGGAGGCTGATCAAGCCAACCCCGCCGATCACGGCGAAGACGATGACGGTGCCGCGGGACAGATTGTCCGTCGATTTCAGCAGAAAGGCGGCAACGGCCAGGATCGTCAGCGACGTCAGCCAGATCAACACCGCCTTTCGAAGCTGCCAGACGACGTTGAGCAGGCGATGCGTGGCATAGACGTCCCGGAAATAGGCGACCGCGACGAACACCACGCCGACGAACAACCCGGCTCCCACCGAAGCACTGTCGGCGGGCGAAGCGACGGCCGCTCCGTACAGTGAAGCCCCGGCAGCATAGCTCAACAGGATCAGCAGAAAGTCAGCAGCCATGACGACGATCTGGAATGGCCTCTGAAGAGCGTTACCGCGTGTCGACGACAGCGTGTGAGCGTTTTCAGAACCAAAAGTTGCAACAGCCATTCGAACCTCTGCCTATCGAGAGAGTGCCTGACGCTCATCGTGATGCTGAAGACTCGTCACTTCCCCGCGCGGAAAGTGTTGCGTGATCGCAGCGACATTGTGGCACCGCACGCAAAACTTTTGCGGCGCACGGATCATGCGCCACGTTGAAATGCTCAGCGAAATTCGGCGCGATGAAAATGTCGTCACAGTGATGACATACGAGCGAACGCGTTGCCCTATTTTGAATCAAGTTCCACGTTCGGCGCAAAGTCTGATCGTCGTGCGAGCGCATTTCGCTCATCTTTCAGGCGATGCAATTCCTCCGTTGAGCGCGACGAGTCATTTGCGAGAATTCCGATGGATTTCTATCTGGGCGTGCGCCTTGAAATCCGGTCCAGGCATGCAACTTTGCCGCGCTCTCGCACGCAGCAATGCAATTGTTGCGGACCGATCGTTCGCGCCCACCGCAGAACCAGGTGGGCAAAAAATTCCGCGCCCTTCTTTCGGCGTGATCGGGCCGGAGAACAGGGACGCTTCCTCAACGAACTCACGTTGTTCGTGTTGGATGGAAGCTCTCCGGTGCCGGCGACTTGGGGAAATTTTTCGACCACCCGATCGATTGAGCGCCATGATATCTCTCGCGCGACCACGGCCAGCCGTTCCCAAACCGCAATTGCCGGAAGGAGTTCGTATCTATGCGATCTCGGATATTCACGGATGCGCGCATCTGCTCCAACCCATGTTGCGGGTGATCGACGCCGACGTCGCCCGCAGCCGGCCGCGCTATGCGATCGAGGTCTTCATGGGCGATTACATCGATCGCGGCCCCGACACGCGCTCCACCCTCGATGTGCTGGTCGAGCGGAGCCGCCGGGGAAATGCGGTCTTCCTCAAGGGAAACCACGAGGCATTTCTTGTGAGGGTGTTCGAAGACCCTTCATTGTTCGAGGATTGGATCGCCGTCGGCGGGACCCAGACCCTGATGTCCTACGGGCTCGCACCGCCGGACCTGAAGCGCAACGAGCCGGCATCCATCTTGCGCGATCTGATTCGAGCAATGCCCACCGAGCATCTGGAATTTCTGGACAATCTGCGGCTGAGCTTCAGTTGCGGCGACTTCTTCTTCGTTCACGCCGGCGTTCGCCCGGGCGTTCCCCTGGCCGAGCAGACGGAGCGCGACCTGCTCTGGATTCGCGAAGAATTCCTGCAGAGCGAGGAGCAGTTCGGCAAATATATCGTGCACGGCCATACGCCGGTCCGCAATGCCGAATTCCTGACGAACCGCGTCAACATCGACACCGGCGCCTATGCGACCGGCAATCTCACCCTGATGAGCATCCAGGGCAGCCGCATGCTCGCGGTGTGAGGTGGGATCGACTTGGCCGCCACGGCTTGTCTACGACAGGTGAAGCGCTGCGCTCAATTGAGCAAGCACGGCTTCTCCAGCCGCGCACGCGTTTCGGCCATCCAATCGTGCCAGGCCCGTTCGTGCTTGACGTAGAGCTCCAGCCAACGCTCCCCATGCCTGTCCTGACGGACATGAGGCGGCTCGACGAGCAAATCGACGCCAAGGCGGGCCCCCGGATTGTCGAGGGCTTCGAACTCGATCGTCTCCGAGATCGTCAGCCCGACAAGCACGCGTTGTCCGGCGCCATCGACGATGTAGCGCCGCGGCGCGTCCTTCCTGGGTTCGCTCATCTCGTCATGCCCCATTCTTATGGTGAGATCCCCGGTGCCGCCAGGACGCCGCCGCTAGAAGGCTCGTCGGGCGTGGCCGAAGGTCGAGGCAGGAGTCGCCCCGGCCGCTCGATGCAAGATGCCACGGGATGAGTTTGCAGGACTTCGCATGACGCGCCAAGCACGCAGCGCGTATCCCAAGATGATGCCCGAGCCAAAGATGAAAGCGGAGACGAAGGCAGAAGTCATGAGAGCCGTCCTGGATGGTCCGGGACTCATCAAGAGCGAGCAGTGTGTCGACATCATGGTTCTGGCCGACTCCGGGGCGCCGAAAGATTGTTCATGCCTGATGTCCTGTGTGCAGGGAGCGCAAGTCTCGCGTGCATGAATCACGACGGGTAGGATCACTCTGCGAGAGACACTCATTGTAGAGAGAGACATCCTCGCGGACCCTCTCCTCCATGGCTGTTGCCCTTGAGCGGACCTGCCGCGCCTGCCCTCGAGCAGGAAATTTCGGCCGACCGACCAGCCCATGCCCTTGCAACCATCCGGGACCCGTCGCATTATTTCGCATCTCATTTGACCAGGGATTCAATCCAATGAACTTCCGTGCTGTTATTCCATCCATTGCCCTTGCCGCTTTCGCCGTCGCCTTGACAGCTTCCGTCGCGCCGGCCGCCGAGCTCGCGCTTGCGCATCACCGGGCAGCCTATGTCCAAACCGGGGTCGTGCTGTGGGACGACGTTTATCCGCCCGCGATCTACGGCCCACAGCCTCGCTCCGTCGAGGAAGTCGCGGCCATGAAGGCGCAGGCGCGCCCGGTCGCCCACCGCTGGTGGGGCTATTGGTACGTCCGGTGAGCGCGGAGGCGCTTCTGGGGAAAGAGCCCTAAAGCGCGATGAGATTTGGATGAATCGTCATCGCGCTTTAGGTTGTTGTTTGCGCATGATCTTTCCGGAAAACCGCTTCGCA
>NZ_LFJB01000077.1:0-36992 GCF_006658625.1 Bradyrhizobium sp. UNPF46 | reverse complement strand
AACACCGATTACGTGCCGCGCAAGGAGCCGGCGAGCTGGACCTCCGGCGGCAAGGTGGTGAAGGTCGACCGCGTCGAATGGATCACGATGCCGGACGCGCAGACCGCGCTGAACGCGCTGCAGTCCGGCGACATCGATTTTATGGAAAATCCCGCCATCGAGATGGTGCCCGCCATCGAGGCCGATAAGGGACTCAAGCTCGAGATCCTGAACAAGTTCGGATTCCAGACCGGCGCACGGATGAACTTCCTTCATCCGCCTTTCGACAACGTCAAGGTTCGCCGCGCGGCGTTTCTGGCAGTCAAGCAGAAGGACGTGCTCGATGCGCTGATCGGCGATCCCAAATATTACAAGACCTGCGCGGCGGCTTTCATCTGCGACACGCCGTTCGCGACGGAGGTCGGCGGTGAGACGCTGGCGAAGGGCGGCGACATGGCCGCGGCCCGGAAGGCGCTGGCCGAGTCCGGTTACGACGGAACACCTGTCGTGCTGATGGCGCCGGGCGACGTGCTGACGCTGAAGGCGCAACCCATCGTCGTCGCGCAGCAACTGCGCGAAGCCGGCTTCAAGGTCGACCTGCAGGCGACTGACTGGCAGACCGTGGTGAGCCGGCGCGCCAGCCAGAAGCCCCCGAAGGAGGGCGGCTGGAACATGTTCGTCACCAACTGGGTCAGCGCCGACGCGGACAATCCGATCACCAACGTCGCCGTCGGCGGGCAGGGCAAGAAGGGCGGCTGGTTCGGCTGGCCGGAGGATGCCAAGATCGAGCAGCTCAAGGACGCCTTCGTTCGCGCCGCCTCGCTCGAGGAGCGAAAGAAGATCGCGACCGAGATCCAGAAGGAGGCCTACGATCAGGTGCTCTACATGCCACTCGGCCAGTATCAGGTGCCGACCGCCTGGCGCAAGTCGCTGACCGGCGTGCTGGACGGCCCCGCAACGCCGGTATTCTGGAACATCGACAAATCGGAGTAGGGGAGGCACACCTCCCGCCTTTCGCTACGTTCGCCATGCGGCGCCGCTCTCACAGCGGCGCCGCTGTCCTTTGCCGGTCCGGCATCGGACGAGAAGCCGTGGAGCCTTTAACCTTTCCAGTTTCCAATCATTGCTATTTGTTTCAATCCTGAAATAGATGTGCCGTCTTCACGCATCACTTTCCTTGTCCCCTTTATCCCCGTGCCGATCGATTTTGCACTTCAGGCGATGGCCGAACGGTCCGATCGCGCACCGGCACGATGGCGCCGGCCTTTCCTCCGTTGGCTCGACTGCGTCGAGGCGGGGTGGGCCGTGCCGCTTCTCATCGCCTGCTTCGTCGCGGTCTGGACGCTTTATCTTGTGAGCGCCTATGCCGGCGGCGGCCTGCACCCTGATACGCTCGAGGCCTGGGCGCTGGGGCGGGATTTTGCCTGGGGCTATGCCAAGCACCCACCGCTGATGGGGTGGGTCGCGGCAGCGTGGACCTCGGTCTTTCCGACCAGCGACTGGTCGCTGCAATTGATGGCGATGGCCAATGCGGGGCTCGCACTGTTCTTCGTCGATCTGATCGCGCGGCAGTTCGTCACCGGTCACAAGCGCGTCCTGGTGCTGCTGCTCCTGATGCTGACGCCCGCCTATCAATTCCACGCCCAGCGCTTCAACGCCAATGCCGTGCAGCTCGCGATCTGGCCGCTGGCGACCTGGTGCTTCCTGCGCGCGTTCGAGACCCGCGGTTCGCTATGGGCGATTGCGGTGGGATGCACGACGGCGCTGGCGATGGTCGGCAAATATTACTCGATTTTCCTCGTCGCGAGCTTCGCCTTTGCCGCGCTGGCGCATCCGGCGCGGCGCGCCTATTTCACCTCCGCCTCGCCCTGGATATCGATCGTTGTCGGGCTCGCCGCGCTGTCACCGCACATCCATTGGCTGGCGACGACCGGCGCCTCGTCCTTCACCTATGCGTTGGCTCACGCCAATGGCATTGCTGCGAGCTCGCTCATTGAGGCCAGAACTTTTGTGTTGGGTCTGGTGGCGGCCATGGGCGTGTCGGCCGTGCTGTGGGTGCTGATCGCCGGCACGCGGCTGAAGCAGCTGCCGGCCGACTTCGCGGCCATGAGCCCGGGCCTGCGGCTGCTGTTCTACGTTGCGATCGGCACGATCGTGCTGCCGGTGCTGACGTCGCTCGCGATGGGCACGGACCTGCCGTCCCTGTGGGCGTTGCAGGGGCTGTTCCTGTTCGTCATTCCAGTGATCTGTGGCGCGCGCTATCCGATCGAGCGCTTCTACACCGTCAACGTCACGGTGATCGTGGCCGGCGTCGCGCTGGCCGCTGTCCTGGTCGCAGCCCCGATTCATGCCGTCCATCGCAACGATCATGGTTACGAGGAAGGGCGGAATCTCTACGCGCAGGCGGCCCGCGAAGTGACGCGCCAATGGCGGGAGCTGACCGGCGAGCCGCTGATTGCGGTGGGTGGTGATGGTTCGCTGGCTTACGCCACCGCGTTCTACAGCCCGGACCATCCGAACAATGCGGGGCCCTTCGAGTTCGAAGATACGTTAGGCTTGCCGCGCAAGGCCGCGCTCGAGCGCGGCCTTGCCGCACTCTGTTTCCGTGACCAGGAAATTTGCATCCAATGGATGGATTGGGTGTCGCTCCGCGTCGGACATGTCGTCAGGCGCGAGTTTACCGTGCAGGCGTCGCTGTGGGGCCGCCCGGGTCTTTCCCGGGAGGTGGTCGTGCTGATGGTGCCGCCGCAGGACAGCAAGGTGCCGGCCAGCACTGCGGATGAATTCAGCGCCAACCGGCGGGGGACCGAGTAGACGTCGTGCTCAGCAGTGGCTGTCGCGTACCTGCTCCAGCCCCTCGCTCGCGAAAGGCGTGGTCAGCGCAGCCTGTCCGAGGCCCGGCTCGGAACGTTCCGCCGTCTGCGGCTCGACGTCGGCGTGATCTTCGCGGTGTTCCAGTTCCATCGCAGCGGCCCTTCAAAATTGCTGCACGACAACATCGCGGCTGCCGGGAAGTTCCTCAATCGATGGGACGATGATGCGGCTTGAACAGCCGTCCTTTCTCCACCACCAGCACGATCGCGAGCGCGGCGATCGTCGACAGGAAGAAGCCGACCGAGAACGGCAACAGCGTGCCGTCGAAGCTCTGTCCGATGGCCATGCCGACCACGATCCCGATCAACGTCGTGATCGAGCCGTAGAGCGAGGAAGCCGTGCCGGCGATGCGGCCCTGTGGCTCCATCGCGAGCGCAGTGAAGTTGGCAACCATCATGCCGAACGAGAACATCATCAGCGCCGAGAGCACCATGAACAGGGCAAGCGGCAGCACGCCGAGAATTTCCGTCAGCAGCATCACGGCGGCGACGATCGTGTAGAGCGTCAGCGCACCATGCGAGATCACGCGCATGCCGAGCGTCCCGACCAGCCTCGCATTGAGGAAGCCGGCCACCGCCGTGCCGGCCGCGATCGCGGCGAAGGCGAGCGGGAAATAATGGCCGAGATGATAGATGCCGGTGAAGACCTGCTGGGCGCAGAAGACATAGGCGAACAGCGCGCCAATGACGCTGCCGGCGGCGGTGGCATAGCCGATGGTCTGGCGATTGGTCACGGTCTGTCGGAACGCCGCGAGCACGTCGGCGGGCGCCAGCGACCGGCGCCCGGACGGAGGGAGGGTTTCAGGCAGCCGCAGCACGCACCATGCAAGCGCGAGCAGGCCGTACAGCATGAGCACCACGAAGATGCCGCGCCAGGCCGTCACCAGCAGCACGGCCTGTCCGAACGAGGGGGCGATCACGGGCACCGCGATGAACACCATCATGGCGAGCGACATCACGCTCGCCATGCGGCGGCCGACATAGCAGTCGCGCACGATCGAGGTCGCGATCACGCGCGTCGCCGAGGTGCCGAGCCCTTGCAGTGCGCGCGCCAGCAGCAGCGTCTCGAACGAGGGCGCCGCGACCGCCAGCACGCTCGCCACCGCATAAACCGCCATGCCGCCGAGTAGCACGGGCCGGCGGCCGAAGCGGTCCGACAGCGGGCCCATGACGAACTGGCCGGCGCCGAAGCCGATCAGGAAGGTCGACAGCACCAGCTGAAGATGGTTGGCGACGGGAATCTTGAAGGCCGCCCCGATATTGGGCAGCGCCGGCAGCATCATGTCCATCGCAAGCGGATTCAGCGCCATGATGGACGCGATCACGATGACGAATTCTGGAAAACCCATGGGACGGTGCCCGGAGGACACCCAGGAATCGGCATTGACGTCGGACAAGCAGCTCACCTTCTGAAATCGAGCGGCTTTATCCATCGTCCATGCTGCATTGCACAACCCATGTTTCGGGATGGCTGGCAGGCGGGCGGACAAGAATTGGTGAAGTGGCGGACCGGGGGGCGGGCCCATCTCCCCAATCAGCCGCGCTTGCGGGCCGTCTCGACCAGGCCGCGCGCCAATCGTCCGGCGGTGTCGACATAGTCGAGATCCCGATGGATCAGCATCACGGTGGTGGCGCCGTCGAGCAGGATCACGAGCTGACGGGCCAGCGCCTCCGCCCCGGCAATGCCGCGATCGCGAAGCTCCGTTTCGAGCCATGCCTCGAAGCGTTTCTTGTGCGCCGCGCCGGCCTTGACGGCCGGATGTGCCGGCGTGTTGGCGAGCTCGGCGATCGTCCGCAGGAAGCCGCAGCCGCGCCAGCGCGGCGTGTTCACGGAGCGTCCGAGCTTGACGAAGAGACCATGGATCTTCTCGGCCACGGTGCCGTCGGTCTCGGCGAACCATCGCATATAGAGCTCCAGCGTCGGCTGGTCGCGCGCTGCGATGGTCTCTGCGACGAGCTCGTCCTTGCTGGTGAAGTGATAATAGAGCGTCTTCTTGGTGACGCCGGCCTTCTCGGCGACCGCGTCCATGCTGACCGCCCGGATGCCCTCGCCATAGAACAGGCGCGTCGCCGCAATGACGATCTGCTCGCGCGTGGTGTCACCTCTCTCCGACATTGCTCCAATGTATACCGCCTAGTGAGTATACACAATGAAGCCGGTGTGGCTGACTTCCCTTCGAATGTTCGACCTGGAAGGAGCCTAAGACTTGTCCGATCTGATCCTGTGGGAAACACGGGGCGCCACCGCGCTATTGACGTTCAACCGCCCCACCAAGCTCAACGCGCTGAGCTACGCTCTCATCGACCGCCTGATGGCGATCCTCGACCGCATCGAGGACGATGCGAATGTCCGCGCGGTGGTCCTGACCGGGGCGGGCGATCGCGCCTTCTCGGCGGGCGCCGACATCGCCGAATTCTCCGAGAGCGTGAGGCGCGGACCCGATATTGCCGTGAAGGACTTCGTGCGACGCGGGCAGGCGATGACGGCGCGCATGGAGGCCTTTCCGAAGCCGATCATCGCCGCGGTCAACGGCATCGCCTTCGGTGGCGGCTGCGAGATCACGGAGGCCGTGCATCTCGCCGTCGCCAGCGAGCGCGCGACCTTCGCCAAGCCCGAGATCGCGATCGGCATCACGCCGACTTTCGGCGGCACCCAGCGGCTGCCGCGGCTCGCGGGCCGGAAGCGGGCGCTTGAGCACCTCCTGACCGGAGATTCCTTTTCACCACAGCGAGCCCTGGAGATGGGATTGGTCAACCGCATCGTGCCGCACGCGCAGCTTCTCGACGCCGCCTTCGCCCTGGCGGATCGGATCTCGCGGCATTCGCAGCTGGCGGTCGCCCGCGTGATCACGGCCGCCACGCGGGGCCTCAACGTCTCGATCGCGGAGGGCCTTGCCATCGAGAGCGAGCAGTTCGCGCGCATGGCCGCGACGGCGGACACAAGCGAGGCGCTCGATGCCTGGCTGGCCGCCCGCGCGTCGCGGTAGGGGGCTGCCGGAACTTTCGCGAAGCCGGCAACCAGGGATTCACCATAAGAGCGGGCACGGCGCGTCGGGGAGATGAATCCGCAACCCATCCTGTCCATGGTGGCCTGACCCGCGCCGCGCAGTGCGCCCAGGGAACCCAGGAAGACAGGTATTTTCGCGGTGTCCGACGTGACCGATGCAGCACGATGGTTGGGACCCTCGGCCGCCCCGGCTGCGAGGCGAGGGATCTGGCTGTCCTGCCTGATCGCGCTGACTGCACTGTTCGTGCTCGGCAATCTCGCCGACTATGCCTTGCTCGACCTGAGATATGGCTGGGATCTTCTCGTCAATTGCGCGGCGGTCGATGCGCACCAAGCGGGGCTCGATCCCTACTTCGTCAAGAACCTGAAGGGCACCAGTTTCTCCTATCCCTATTTGCCGGTGACGCTCGACGTGTTCCGCCCGCTTTGCGCGGGTGGCCTTCTCGTCGATCATTACATGGGCCTCTATTTCGTCCTCGCCGTGCTCTGCGGGCTGCTCCTGCCCGGGCTCGGCCGAACGCGCCCGCGTGCGCGCGACGTTGCGCTGAGGGTGCTGTGCGTGCTCGGTGCCTTCGTCGGTTTCGAATGGGTGCACGTCTCGGGCAATTTCGCGATCCTGAGCGGTGTGCTGACCGCGATCGCGTTGATGCTCCTGCTTCGAGCGCCGACCGCCGGCGTGCCGGAAGAGCCGGGCCTTGCCTTGCGCCTCGCCGGCGCCGCGCTGCTCGGCCTCGTGATGTCGTTCAAGCTGGTGTTCTTCCTGGTGCCGGCTGCGCTCTATCTTCTGCCGCTGCCACGCGGCCGCAAGCTGCTGCTGATCGCGGTGGCGGCATTCAGCTTCGTCTTGCCGATCGTGATATCGCGGCTGTTCTATCCCGATCTGTTCGCGAGCTGGCTGCTTGCGATCGGGGGACGAATTCCGGGCCAGCACGCCGTCGATCTCGTGGAGATCAATCCGTCGCTGCTGCTGCTCGCGCAGAATCTGATGCATCATGCCGGCATCGAGAGCAGACCGGCCGTGCTCGCGACCTATGCGCTCGCCGCGTTCGCGCTCGTGCTCGTCCCGTTCGCCTTGTCCGTCCTGCGCGTGGCTGCGAGCCGGCCGGCGAGGGAAGCGGGATCGCGTTGGTCGCAGCTGGACCGCTGGCTGATGGATCATCCTCGCGCGGCCATGCGGATCGCGGTGCTGGCCATGTTTGCGCTCTATCTCTGCTCGCCCAGGCTGAAGGAATACGCCTTCTTCGAGCTCGCGCTCTATGCCGCCATTCTCGTCGTCGACCTGCCGGCCCGCCCGCTCGCCGCCTTTCTCGGCATCGGGCTGATCGCTCCCGCGCTGATCTCGCTGACACGGACGACGCTCGAGGGCACTTTTGTCCTCCTCATCGCCGCGCTGATCTGCTTCTGGATCCTGCTGCTGGATTTTCGCGCGGAGCCAAAACGCCTCGAGATGGAGGGCGCGAGCCCATGACTGATATCATCGCGTCCGCGGAAGGCGGAAAACCAATGGCCTTTGCCACTGAGGTGCCGGCGAGCAATTGGATGACCCGCTTCATCCTGGCATTGGCCGTGCTGGTCGCAACGCTCGTCGCCATCGACATGGGCATGGACGGGACGTTCGGCTGGGATGCGCGGGTGAACTGCGCGGCCGTCGATGCGCATGTCCAGGGGCTCGATCCCTATTTCGTCAGGAACCTGAAGGACACCAAGCTCTCTTATCCCTATCTTCCGGTGACGCTCGATGCCTTCCGCCCGATTTGCGCCGGCGGCTTTCTCGTTGCGCACCACAAGCCGATCTTTCTCCTGCTCACGCTGATCTCTGCGCTGCTGCTGCCCGGCCTCGGCAAGTCCCGGCCGGGCGCGAGGGACGTCGCGGTGCGGGTGCTGTGCGCGTTTGGCGGCTTCCTCGGCTTCGAATGGATCGTCGCCACCGGCAATTTCGCAGCCCTGAGCGGCCTGCTGACGGCCGCATCGCTCGCCTTGCTGCTGCGCCCCGCGCGGCCCGTGCACGGCGCCGGCGCGAGTCTGGCACCGCAGCTCGCAGGCGCGGCGCTGCTCGGGCTCGTCACCTCGTTCAAGCTGGTTTTCTTCCCGGTTCTTGCCGCGCTCTATTTCCTGCCGCAGCCGAGAGCTCGCAAGCTTGTGCTGATCGCTGTCGCTTCCGGCATGTTCGCCCTCCCGATCCTGGCCTCGCTGGCGGTCTACCCCGACCTGTTCAAGAGCTGGTTGAGCGCGATCTTCGGCCAGATCCCCGGACAGCATTCGCCGGGCAACGAGGTCAATCCGTCGCTGCTCTTCCTCGCGCTGACGCTTGCCGACAGCGTCGGGCTTGCCGACAGCAAGCCGGTCGTCGCGATGATTTACGGCCTGTTCGCGCTCGCGCTGGTGCTCGCGCCGCTGGCGATCTCGGTGTGGCGCATGATCGGGGCGTGGCGCCCGGCGCGCAAGGCTTCGCCGCTTCGGGTGCTCGACGACTGGCTGGCCAGCCATCCCGGACATGCGATGCGCATCACCGTGCTCGCGATGTATGCGCTTTATCTCTGCGCGCCCAGGCTGAAGGAATATGCCTTCTTCGAGGTGGCGCTCTATGCCGCCGTCCTCGTCGTCGATCTGCCGGCCGTCCTGATGGCGGCCGTGCTCGGAATCGCGGTCGCCATCCCGACCCTGGCGTCGGTCGCGGGCATCTTCGTGAGCGGCTTCGGCCAGCTCACCTTTGCGCTGATCTGCTTCTGGCTGCTGCTGCCGCGCGAACCTTCGAGCGATGCGGCATCATCGGTCAAGCCTGGGCAGACCTGATCTCATCTTATCGGGAAGAGGTGTCTTGCCTTGTGTAGAGGCTGACATACGCACCGGTGTACTCTTCTTTCCAGCCTCTCTCGCCGACCAGAAACTGCCGCAGCGGATCATGGGCCCTGACCCAGAGCACCGCGTCGATCTTGTACTTGTCGATCACCTCGTCCCAGCTGGCCGGCTCGATGTCCCAGCGAACCAGCTTGTGATAGTCGCGCAGCAATTGGTCCGGATAGGCAGTCGCCGCCCGGCCGTCGACGAAGACGGGCACCGATCCGCGCGTCCTGAAGATCAGGAGCCCGCCGACGTTCCAGTGGTTCAACAGATGCGCGTGCGAGGCGTGCGCCTCGAGATGGCGGGCATCGTCCTCCGACAGCATGTCGGGCAGGGCCAGAGCCGGGCGCACCTGCATGAATGCAAATGGCAGCAGCAGGACGCCGACGACGCCTGCCGCCAGCATCGCGCGCCGGACCTCGACGCTCGCAAGACGCTTCGGCAGCAGCCGGTCGATGTGAAGCGCCATCGGGACGCTGGAGAAGATGAAGAAGAACGCGGTGTATCTGAACTGATAGAGACCGAGACACAGGAACAGCCACGCGAGCACGCGCGCCTCGAGCGGAACGCGCGTTGAGTTTCGGTATCGCAGCTCCAGCGCAACGAATGTCAGCGCATAGACGATGCCGGGCAAGCTTCCCGGCAGTTCCATGTTGAAGAAGTAGGAGCGCCACTCGCCGATATCGGCCTGGATGAAATGACCGAGCGTCGCCCTCACGCCGTCATAGACGTGCCATCCCAGCGGATTGACGAAGATCGCGATGACGCATCCGACGCCCGCCAGGCAGTAGTTGCGAAAGCTGGCCCAGTCCCGCCGCAGCAGTGCGATGCCGGCGAACACGCCGAGGATCGGAAAGGCGAGCATGAAGCCGCCATGCAGATTGACCCAGGCGACCATCATCGGCGGCAACAGGAACCAATTCCGCCGCCGCAGGCATTCGCCGTAGAACACGACCGCGAACAGCATGGTCGCGACGTTCGGCGAAGCCGCCAGATACATGTTGGGGGAGGCTTCGTAGCAGGGATAGAGCAGGCATGCGGCGAACACCGCGATGCAAACCGCCGGAGCCGATGCACCGCTGCTCAGGCCGCAGAAGGTCAGATAACCGGCGATGACCGCGCCGCAGGCGACGACCATGAGCACGATCCCGGCAAGGCCCGTGTGCTGATACAGCACGCTCGCCATCACGTCCCAGAGCCAGGACAGATTGTACCATTGCCTGTCGCCGAGGGTGAACGCCCACGGATCCTGGAATGGCACGTCGCCCCGCTGCCGGATCAAATCGCCGGCGGCGAGGTGCCAGCCGAGATCGTAATGGGCGAGCAGAAGCGGTCCGTTCGACAGGTAGAACACGGTGAGGAACGCGATCAGGAAGACGTAGACCGCGACCCCGTCGAGGTCACCGCCGGACGCTGCGGGTGCGTCGCCAATCCCGGACCGGGACCAATCCTCGCGCGCGTCCATCGGAGCTCTCACCATCGCAGCCAGCCGCCTCAAGTCCCGAGTTTCCCCGATGTCCACGACAATGGGCGCGCAGACTTATTTGCTCTAGGGGAAGACGATCTAAAGTGAAGTAAAGGCAGGCTGCGGCGCTAGGATTCCGGGTTCGGAAGGGGCGTGTCGGTAAACAGATGATTGCGTAAAGTGGATCATGGACCGCCGGCCTGCTCCTGAATACCTCGGTCGTGTCCGCGTGAGGTTTCGGCTGCCGAGAGCGGGGCGGTGCCCAGGTTCCCGAATGTCGATTCTTGAGTGGCAGTTCAGCAAACTAACCTGGCCGGTCGACCGCAGTTAGATTTCAATCTCCACCGGCACACCGATTTGAGTGGCGACCGGCGTGTAGATATCGGTCTCGATGCCCGGTGTCTCAATTGTGACGACAAGCGAATAGTGCGCCGTCCTATCCCAAGCTTCGAGGTGGGGACGCTTGTTCCACCAGCCCATGGTCGGGTAAACCGCGAGATGTCTGCGTGCCGCAAGGGCAGCGGCGGTGCCGTGCCAGACATCCGAATGAAGGGAGCCAACGGACGTAAGGCCGCTGAGGCGGCCAAACCGCCAGCCGGGATCGCTGAGGCCCGGGGCCTTATACTCATCGTCCCGCGCGAATTTATTGATGCGGCGCTCAAAATCGGCGGTGCTTTCGAGCGGGTTGCGAACCGCGAAGCGCAGGCCATGCGATTGATAGCCGTAGCGGGGTGTCCAGCCGCGGCCGCCGGGGCTGGGTTCGATGAAGTAAGAAAGCGTCACGCGCATGACGACCTCGGTGTTACCGAGGTCGCTTAGCACATCGATCGGCCAGGGAAGCGCGTGCGGGCGCATTTCGCGCGTCTTAATGTCGCTGCCATCCTTGAAGAACGGTTCGAGCTCGCTTTCGGCAATCAGCGTCAGACGGTTGTCGACGCTGGAGAGCAGGCGCGGGAGGTTGGGGACGCCGTAGCCACAGCAGCGCAGCAACGTCTTGTAGTCTGGCCGGCCGTCGTCATTGACGAAGCGCGCCCGCATCGCCGGGGTCCATTCGGCGAAGTGGACCATGAGCGCCCTGACAGTTTCGGGGCGCATGGAGGGATACTTGCTCCACAGCATAGCGGCGTAGCGGCTTGCGAGCGCGGCGGCGGCGCTGGTGTCGCCGAAGGTGATAAGACCCAGCCGCGTCGCGAAATTATGCGCCGTGGTTAGTAGTTGAAGATCGTCGAGATCGGCGGGATCGACGATGGTCGGATTGGAAGCGAGGTTGCCAGCTTCCATGACAATATCGGGTTTGAACGGCCATCGTGACCACGTCGCTGATGTGCAGCTCGAAGCTGCGAGATCGCCGCGCGGAGCAAGCGGTTGCCATTGGGGCCACTTGGTGCCGTCGATGGCAACCTTGTCGGTGTATCCGCCGATAGTAAGCGCGTTCCACGATTGCGCCGGATCGTGGATGCTGTCGGTAAAGTTCGAGGCCGGGTAATGGCGGCGCTGATCGGCCACGGTATTGCCGGCCGAGATGACGAAGAGACGCTTCGGACCGCCGTCGAGGCCGGCGGCAAGTTCATCGACCCTTGCGGACCAGGCAGAGGGCCGCCCGCGGTCGCGTCCATCGGTTGAGGTAATGGACATGCAGAAGACGCGGTTGCGCGCCGCCGTAACTTCCACGCGGGAGATGCTTTCGGCAGTCACGGCTCCATAGAGTGTGGAATCGTGAGGGTCATCGGGATTGATAAGTTTGACGGATTCGATGCGGTGAGTGCAATTGACCTGTCCTTGCGCGGCGAGCACGTCCGTGAGGTCGCCAAACGAGGCGAGGCCCGCCATCTCGGTACCGTGGCCGTAACGGTCGTCCACATTCCAAGCCGGCTTATATGTGTGGAGGTCTGTCTGTGCGACGAGCGGAGTAAGGAGTGGGTGACCCCGGTTAACGCCTGTATCGAGCAAGCAAACATAGGATGTGTTTGCTCCCGGCGGCACCAGGCGCGCCGAAAGATCATCGATCCATGCTTGCTGGTCGATCGAAGTCATTGCGGTAAAGAATTCCGCCGTCACCTTGGGCAGACGGATTTCCGCGATCATACCGAGGATGTCGACGGATCGTGCGAGGTCGTGGGCAGTGCCGCGGACAAGAACCACGATGCGATCGACGAAAGTAAGCACCTGGTCGCCGACCGCGAGATTGAAGTGTTCAGCGTACCCGCGCAGGCGTGCGAGGTGATCGACCCGCGGCTCGCGGCGCAACCAAACCTCCCAAGTGACCGGCGCCTCTTGATCGGGAAACGGCAAGGTCTCTTCGGTCCACAAGGCTTCGAGCGCCGCAAGCTGAATATGGCTGATGCTCTCGACGAGATCCTGGTTCTTGGGACGGGCGATGCCGCCTTCGGCCCGCGGAGTCGTGTTCTCGTCGCGATAGGCTTCAATTTTGCGAAGAAAGAGTTCGAGCTTGTTCTCGGGCACAAACACTGTGGCCTGCATCGTGTTGTCGGGCAAGGTCCGGACGTTGCAGAGCTGAATGCCGCTTCGCGTGACATCAAGGCTCTCAAATTTGAGCGGGAAATTCGGCTCGCTATCAAAACGTAGATAGATACCAAGGCCGGCATCGAGCCCCAGCGCGCGTTGCTCTTTGGCGCGCGCTATCGCTTGAGGTGCGACGGCCTCAAGTTGCTCGACCAACGTTTGGGCATGCGCGGCCCGATCGCGCGCGGGCACGTTGAAGCGTTCGCGCGGCCCGGTACTGGGGCTCGTGAAACGAGTGGTCTCGTCTGTGGTTGGAACGAAGAGATGAGGACGTAAAGCCATGCCGCCCCTATCGGCACGAGGGTATCATTTGCTTTTGTGCGTAACGGCGATCTTTCGGTCTGAAATGGAATGAATGAGTTCTGCATGCGTCACGGACGTTCGATCGTGAATGATCGCGTCTTTGATCGCATCTTCGCAAGCGCGGGTGATGTCCGCGAAATTGAGGCCTTGGGCCGCCGTTGCAATTTTCGGCCATTGGAGCTTGGCCGGAGCGAAGCCTCCCAATTTGACCTTCAAGGTCTCAATGATGCGCGTACGGTCGGGAAGATCGTATTCGATCACGTCGTCGAAACGTCGAAAGAGGGCGCGATCGAGAATGCGAACGTGATTGGTTGCCGCGACCACAAGACTATCCGAATGGTCTTGTTCGACCATCTGCAGAAAGCTGTTCAGGACGCGGCGTATCTCGCCAACGTCGTTGGCGAGGCCGCGGGTTGAGCCGATGCTGTCGAATTCATCGAACAGGTAGACGCCGCGGGTTTGATTGAGCGTTTCAAAAATCAACCGTAGCTTGGCGGCCGTCTCGCCCATGAACTTCGTGATCAAGCTATCCAGGCGGACGACAAAGAGCGGCAAGCCAAGTTCGCCGGCAAGTGCGGAAGCGGTGAGGGTTTTACCGGTGCCGGGCGGCCCGATCAGCAGCAACTTGCGCCGGGGCGAGAGGCCGCTGCTCCGAATAAGAGAGACGGCGCGTTGTTCGCGGATGACCCGTTCAAGCTTTTTCTTGGTACGTGTACCGAGCACAAGGTCCTTCAGGTGGGCGCTCGGATAAGAGGCCGAGAGAAGCTCTGCTGCCTCGCCGCGAGGACGAGCCAACGGGATTGGCTGCTTCGACGGCGTCGTGACTCGGGACTTGGCCTTGTCGATGAGTGCACGGATTTCCTCGGCGAGCTTGCCGTGTCCGAGACGTGCTTCATGCGCTGCGATTTGCATCGCAACAGAATAGAAATGCGCTTCGTCGCCCTCCGTCAGGGAGGAGATCAGAGCCTTCACTTGGTCCGCGCTTGGCATGGTTTGATAAGCCTCGGCGTCACTCTAGTATAGAATTAACTGCATGATAGAGGAGATCTCTTTCATCAACTTTAAAGTTAGATGGTGCGGGCAGCCGGGGTCGAACCGGCACAGCGCTTGCGCACCGAGGGATTTTAAGTCCCTTGCGTCTACCAATTCCGCCATGCCCGCTTGATCCAACGAGATCAAACACTTAAGTCCATCCCCGGGCGTCTGGAATTGGTGCTTTGCGTCTGCCGGGGACGTTCTTCCTTAAGCGAGCCGGGCGCACAAGGCAAAGCCTCAATCCGGACACCAGGAGTTGCTTTAGGCATTCTCAATCCAACGGGACTATTCATCCGGCATGTCTGCTTCGTTCTCCTCTTCCCTGCGCGGCTTTGGTGCGCTCCTCGCGCTGCTTGTGGCCGGCGCCGCGCTGTCCGGCTGCGCCGGCATGAGCGAGACGATCGCGCCGGCTTTTGCCGATCCCGCCAAATACGAATTGTACGACTGCAAGCAGCTGGAGGCCGAGCGCAAGACGCTCGCCAAGCGCACCGATGAGTTGCGGGCGCTGATGGAGAAGGCCGAGACCGGAGCCGGTGGCGCCGTGGTGTCCGAGCTCGCCTATCGCAACGATTATGTCGCCGCGCGTGGGTCGTCGCAATTGGCCGAGGACGCCTGGCGCCGCAACAGGTGCCGGGAAACGCCGCCCGAGGCGACGCCGCCTGCGCCGTCACCCGCCGCAGCCAAGCCCGCATCGAAATCCGGCAGAGCGGCCCGCTGAAGCGCGGCGCCGGCGGCGCTTGGTCTCAGGGCCGCCAGCCGTAGATCCAGTTCTGCCGTGCCAGCATGCGGTCCGGGCCGAGCGCGCGGATCGCAAGGTCGCGCGCGACCGCAAACGGTCCGCTCAGGTGATAGATGCGGCCCTGCTGCCGCGCGGTCCGCTGCACCCGCCGCACCCGCGCCTGGCGCGCGCGGCCATATTGCGTCAGCGCGGCCGAGATGCCCGCGCTGCTCTCGGCGGCGTCAAGGCTCAAATGCCGGGCGAGCACGGCGGCATCCTCGATCGCCATGCCCGCTCCTTGCGCTGCGAAGGGCAGCATCGCGTGCACGGCATCGCCGAGCAGCGCCACCGGCCCCTTGCTCCAGGGACAGCCGTCGGGCACGCCGAACAGCGCCCATTTCCGCCAGCTGTCGACCGTGGCGAGCATCATGCGGGCCGAGGCCGGCCAGCGCGGTGCGGCGAAGGCGTCCATCACTTCCAGCGGGTCGCCCGGCGTGCTCCAGCCTGGCCTGTTCCAGGTGCCCGGCAACACCGCGACCACGTTGATCTGCCGTCCGCCCGCGATCGGATAGGCGACGAGATGGGCATTCGGTCCCATCCAGAGCTGAACCCGGCGCGCGGTATAGTCCTTCGGCAGCTGCGTGGCGTCCAGCGTGCCGCGCCAGGCGATCAGGCCGGAGAAGCGCGGCTGCACCTCGGGAAACAGATGCTGGCGCACCGTCGACCAGATTCCGTCGGCGCCGATCAGCGCGCTGGCGAGATCGCTGCGGCGGATCGTGCCGCTGCGATGGACGACCGTCAGGCCCTTGGCATGAGGCGCGACGTCCTCGAAGGTCGCGCCCAGTTTCAGGTCGACGTCGGGATGCTCGGCAACGGCGTCGGCCAGCGCCGATTGCAGGTCGGCGCGATGCACCACCCAATAGGGCGCGCCGGCCCGCAGCGAGGCTGCTTCACCGAGCGGCATGCGCAGGAGCTCGCCACCGGCCCGCGCGCTCATGATCGAGACCGCCTCCGGGACGACGGCGCGCAGCTTGAGGCGCTCGGTGAGGCCAAGCTCGACCAGCACGCGGCTGGCATTGGGGGAGAGTTGCAGTCCGGCGCCGACTTCCTCGAGGCGCTCGGCCTTTTCCAGCACGACGATGCGGAAGCCCCGGGCTGCGAGCGCCAGCGCAGCCGTCAGTCCACCGATGCCGGCACCGGCGATGACAATCGTTCGGGAGAGCGCCACCCCTGACCGGTGGAGGCGGTCAGGCCACCTTGTCCTTCAGGACGCATTCCGGCGGACGGGCTTCGCCCGCCTTCAGGTCGGCCGCGAAGCGGTACAGCGTCGAGCAATAGGGGCAGATGATCTCGTTGTCGTTGCCGAGGTCGAGGAAGACGTGCGGATGGTCGAACGGAGGGTTGGCGCCCACGCACATGAACTCTTGCGAGCCGATCTCGATGACGGGGACACCGGCATCGTTATGGAAGTGCGGGACGACATGGTCGGACATCGTAACTCATCCTGGAGTGGCAATGGCGGCAGACACAATCACGAACTGACGCGGCATCTTTGAGGCGCCGCGGACCATACTGGCGGGTGCAGATGATTGCTAGTCCAGCGGAACCGAAAGGTCCGCAATTGCCCCATGCTCATTTGCTCATGCAAATTCGACACAATCTTGAGGCCTGAGAGAAGCCCTTCTTTCGTCGGGGACGTTGTGTCGCAATTTTGGCATACTATGTCTCTCGGAGAAGCGAATTTGCGACGAAAGACGAATCATCAGGCGCAAACGGTCCGAGGGACTGCCCGGGTTTTCCACATGAAGTGGCTGCGAATCAGCACAGCGTTGACCGGTATTGCGGCGTGCAGCTTCCTGCTCGCGCAGGTGGCGCCGCATGCTCGCGAGGCCGGCGCGATCCTCGCCGCCCGGGATGATCCGGCGGCGCTCTCCGAGCTCAAGCTCGATTCATTGCTGCGGCAGAATGACCGCCTGGTTCAGGACAACATCGAGGCCGCGCTCGCCGCCGGCGATGCCGATCTCGCCGACAGCTTTGTCGCGCTGGCGCGTGACCGCAACATCGCGCTGCCCGACGACCTCCTTGCCCGCGTCGGCGACGCGGTCAAGGCCGAAGCGTCCACCTCACACTTCGCCAAGCGGTTCGCCACCGGCCTCGTCACCGGCAATGCGGACGATGTCGCGAGCCTCTCGGGCACGGTGGCCGGCGATCTCTTCGTGATCGGCGACATCCGCGACGTGGTGCGCGAGGGCAAGCATCTGGCCATGGGCGAGGACACCGACCGCCTCGTGCTCGGCCTTGCAGCCGCGGGCCTTGCCGTGACCGCGGCGACCTACGTCTCCGTCGGTGGGGCGGCGCCCGTGCGCGCCGGACTGACGCTGGTGAAGGATGCGCGGAAAGTCGGGCGGCTCGGCGAAGGGCTCGCCGTATGGGCCGGCCGCTCCGCGCGCGAAGTCGTCGACACGCCGATGCTCCAGAATGCGGTCGCCAAGGGTTCGGTGTTCCGCCCGGGCGAGACGGTGGGCGCGATCAAGGCCGCGTTCCGCGCCGAGAAGGCCGGTGCGCTGGTCCGGCTCGGCAAGGACGTGACGCGCGTCGCCGAGAAGACCGGCACGCGCGGGGCGATGGATAGCTTGCGCATCGCCGAAGGTCCGAAGGACGTTGCACGCGCGGCGCGGCTTGCGGAAGCGCAAGGAAGCAAGACGCGCGCGATCATGAAGCTGCTCGGACGCGGCGCGCTGCTGCTCGTCGGAGGCATGTTCGACCTGGCGATGGCGCTGTTCGGCGCGGCGCTGACGCTGTTCGGCCTATTGTCCTCGATCAAGGCGACCACCGAACGCTTGACCCAGGCCTGGTGCGATCGCAAGAGAGCGCGGCGGCTCCGCCGGGCGCGGATCGCAGCCGAGGCCGCGCTGGCGGATGCGGCCGTCCCCGCCTGACCCGCGGGCGGACCGGGTCACATCGTCGTCGCTTTGGGCTATTGTTTGAGCATGATGTTGCCGGAAAACCGCTGCACTGTTTTCCGGATCGTGCTCTAAGATCGACCCATCCCCCACAAGACCTCACGGAACTGATGATGCCGAGCTTTCACAACGGCGCCGTTGAAATTGCCTATCTCGACGAAGGCGAGGGCGAGCCGATCATCCTGGTGCACGGCTTTGCCTCCAGCAAGAACGTGAACTGGGTCTATCCGACCTGGGTCTCGGAGCTGCGCAAGAACGGCCGCCGCGTCATCGCGCTCGACAATCGCGGCCATGGCGAAAGCGCAAAGCTCTACGATCCCGCGCAATATTCGATTCCCGTCATGGCCGGCGACGTGCTCGCGCTGATGGATCATCTCGCCATCCCGCAGGCCGACATCATGGGCTATTCGATGGGTGGGCGGATGACGGCCTGGCTCTCTCTCAACGAGCCGCAGCGCCTGCGCTCGGCGATCCTCGGCGGCATCGGCATCGGCGGCCTGATCGAGGGCACCGGCCCCGGCGAGAACGTCGCCGAAGCGCTGGAGGCGCCGTCGCTGGACGACGTCACCGATCCCGTCGGCCGCACCTTTCGTGCGTTCGCCGATCAGACCCGTTCGGACCGTGTTGCGCTCGCCGCCTGCCTGCGCGGCACGCGCGACCTCATGACCAGGGAAGAAGCCGCACGCATCGACGTGCCCGTGCTGATCGCGGTCGGCTCGACCGACGATGTCGCCGGAAGCGCCAGCGCGCTCGGCGAAATCATTCCCGGCTCCGAAGTGCTCGACATCCCGAACCGCGACCACATGCGCGCGGTCGGCGACAAGGTCTACAAATCAGGCGTGCTGGACTTCCTGTCGCGCCGCGGCTGAGGCGGCAAAGAGCCAAGAGGCTCGTCGCCTACTCATCTGATTTCGCTGTCGCCCGCTGCTTCACACCGCCTTGTCGCTGAACGCGGCGGGAAGCGTGGCGAGGAACGACATGACGCGCTGTGTGCGCAGGGGCGGGCGGCGGCCGGAGGGGCGCAGCATCCACAGGGGTTCTCCCGACGCGCGCCAGGGCGCCAGCACTTCGACCAGCCGGCCGGCGCGAAGGTCTTCGTTGACGAGCCACGCCGGTCCCCAGCCGATCCCAAACCCATTCGCGATCAAGGCGAGCGAAGCGTGCGCGTCGTCGCAAATGTGCTTGGGCTTGGGCGTGACGCGAACGGGTGCTTTGCCGCGCGGGTCGGCGAAGCGCCAGGTGAGGATCTGACCGGTCGCGGGATTGCGGAAGCCGACATGGTCGTGCGCGGAAAGCTCGTCAGGAGTCGTTGGCGCGCCGCGCGCCTTCAAATAGGCAGGCGAGGCGCAAGCGATCCAGGAGAACGTGCAAAGCCGCCGCGCCTGATGGCCGGGCGCGCGGTCGAGGGGCCCTGAGCGGATCGCGATGTCGACGCCTTCCGCCGCGAGATCGAGAATCTCGTTGCGGAATTTGACCTCGATCTCGATTTCCGGCCGTTCCCGCAGGAACGCCGGCAGTCGCGGCAGGATGCAGGCGCGCGCGAACGAGGCGGGGGCGGTCACGCGCACCCGTCCGCCATCGTCGCGCGCGACGTCGCCGAGCGCGGATTGGACACGGGCGAGACTTTCGACCAGCGCGCGTCCAGCCGCCATCAGCCTGTCGCCCTCTTCGGTCAGCGCCAACGAATGGGTGGAGCGATGCAAGAGCCGCAACCCGTGCGCCTTTTCGAAGCGGGCGACCGCCTTGGACATCGCCGAGGTGGTCGTCCCCGCCCGCCGCGCCGCTTCGGCGAAGGAGCCCGCCTCGACGACGCGGACGAAGGCGAGGAGGCGCGAGAGGTCGGGAGGTAAAGCGATTGTGGACATATAGTCCACATAGTCATGGCTGCGTGGTCACTACAAGAGGCATTCCCTGACGGCTAAATCGGGAGCATCAGCGCGCATGCTGCGGCGCTGGAAACGCGGGAAGTCCTATGAACCTCATCGAAATCACCCAGCAAGCCCTCGATGCCGCCGAGCGAGCTATCCCACCGGGACAGCCGATCTACATGCTCAATCTGCTGCGCTATCGCGCCCAGGCGCATTACGAGGACGGATTCGACGCCGCGCCCTGCTCGGGCCGCGAAGCCTTTAATGAACGCTACAGGCCGGCATTCCGGCGTCTCGCGGCCGGGAAGCCGCTGGTGCGGATGTTTTCCGTCCCGGTGCTTGCGAGCCTCGTCGGCTCGCCAGTTGAGCGCTGGGACGAAGCGGCGATCAATGAATACGGCGATTTCGCCACCTTCCGCTCGATCGTCGAGACCGAGACTTACCAGCGCGAAGTCGCCCCGCATCGACACGCGGCGCTCGAGGATTTCCGGCTGTTCGCGCTCGCCAAGACGATGTGAACGCGTTGAGGCGATGGCCGCCGCCTTCGCCTTGACTGAGCTTTAGCTTCAGGACGCGTAGGATGGGTTGAGCCCTTGCGAAACCCATCATGCTTCGTCAGCGACGAACGGAGTGATGGGTTTCGCTGCCGCTCTACCCATCCTACGGGCTCATCCACTCCCTTCAGGTCTTCGCAGCGAGGACTGAATGCGCAAGATCGACAATCTCGGCACGAAGGTGGCTCTTCCCTACTCGGGGATGCAACAACATCATCCCCCATGGGCTTGATCTCCCCACGTCCAACGAGTGAATGAGTGATAGACCAGCTGAGTTACCGAAGACTTTTGTCATCTCTTCCATACGTTGAGCAAGAACTTTAGAGTTTGCCGCGACAGCATAACGGAGCTGGTACATCCCAGACTTCCGCATTGAAGCAAGAATAAGCGGTCCATATTCTCCCGGTGGGGGCACCTTGCTCGCAAGCACTTGGCTTACCAAACCGAACCAGTAGAGGTCAGCGAATGTGAGGTCGACTGAAATGCGGCCGACTTCTTCTCTGTCCATATCATGACCTCGGATGGCGCTAAATGACGCCTGAACGTAGGTCTCCATACTCTTGAGAAACGGAAGCACGTCATGCTCCGACACTCGCGAAGGTAGCCGCATGAGCGGATCCACGTTGCTCAACGCAAATCGCACCAAGGCCATCTCCTGGCTTTGTTGAAGGTGCATCGCGCCGACGAGGCGGCCGTCGCTCATGCGACCCCCAAATTGATGCAAATGCGATAACCAATAAACAATCTCTCGGGGGCCGCCACCTGATCTTGCCAGCTCAAGGAGTGCTCTCTCCGTCACAGTTGCACATGCGGCAAGCTTCCGCCGGCTGTTGCGTTGCACTTCATCACTGTGAAATTCGCACCACGTCTCCCCGCCGCCGATGACGGAAAGGCCCACTATGTGGTCGATATCCGAAAAAGCTATTTGAAATCGGCTTTGCCCCGATGCGCCGTGAGAAGAGCCGACAACCTGTCGCCCGGCGCTCCATTTTCCCAGCCAACGTCGAAGCTGTCTCAGGTTGTGCCTTACCTTCTTGTCGTACCCGTGTACGGATCGCCTCATGTACATGAGAATGACGCACCGATCCGCATACCAGATTAAATCTGCCGGCTCTTCGGAGGCGCTCGTTTTCTCCGGTTGAAACAGCGCATGAGGTCCGAGTATTCGGGCGGAGAAGTTGAATATCAGCTCCTCCTGAACTGAAGCAAAGGATCTATTTGGCTGCATAGTGCCAGTTTAGAGAACCAGCGACGGCAGTCCACTCCGTTTAAGGGCACGCATTTTGTAATGTCCGGATCGGATCACGAGCGGACGTGTGAGCGGGCGGCTCGAGTCCGCCAAGGGCTGTCATAGGACTCGAATTCTTCGCGAGGTTGATAGGCTGTTGAACGCCGAGTTCTGAGCGTTCCTTTTTGGTGAATGTGATCGCTTCTCGGGCCAAGCCAAGCGATGCCTCTTCATCCCACTTTCACCCGGCCTTGCCGTCCTCCCCAAACCGCCTTGCCACCGCCATCAGCACCACGAACGTCGCGACCCACACCATCCGCGCGCCGTAGCGGTCGTGCGGGCCCGAGATCACGCCGCAGATGAAGGCGTTGCCGAGCAGGGCCAGCGTCACGGTCGCTGCCAGCAGCGTCAAATCGTCCAGCCGGCGGTTCGCGAGCGCATGGCCGAGCAGCGCGACCAGCGCCAGCATCGAGGCCAGCGCGACGGGGACATGCAGCCAGTTGACGTCGTCGAAATTGACGTCCCAGTGCTGCTGCCGCGCGGCGCGCATCGGCGCGACCTGCGAAGGCACGTAGCGCTCGATGATGCCGTAGGTGTGCGGGATCCAGCCATTGGTGCCTTCGCCGGTCGCCACATGCAGCAATTGCTGGCCCATCGCCCGCAACGCCGCGCCGGCCTGCCAGGCCGGATAATCCTTCAGCGACTCCACGACGATGGTACCCATCTCGTCGTTGAGCCCATCGAAGCGGCCGAGCGTGTTGAACATGCTGTTGCCCCACAGGAATTCGTCGGCGGTCGCCGGCAATTCGTTGCGATAGGGGCAGAGCTTGAATCTCTCGCGCGGGCAATGATCGCTGAGGTAACGCGCGACGATGCCGTCCTGCATCATGCGGCCGAAGGCGACGCCGTAGCCCCCGGGCGTCCAGGCCAGCTTGCCGGACAGCGCATAATTCGCCGAGAGCAGCATCAGGCTGCCCGCGACGATGGTGAGGCTGGCCTGCGCCAATCCGGCGAGCGGAAGGCGCTGCTTCAGAAACGGCCGTGCCATCCAGCCCGCGACGCAGAGGCCGAGCAGCACGCCGAGCGTGGCGCTGTGGGTTGCCGCGGCGAAGGCGGTGAAGACGAACAGTGCGATCTTCTCCAGCGTCGAGGTGCGGCTTGCGCCCACAATCAGCAGGAACAGCGATAGAATCGAAAGCCCGGCAAAGATGTCGGTGAGCAGCATGCTCGCGAGCCAGGGCAGGGCGGTCGACAGGATCAGCGACAGGCAAATGGCAACGAAGCGGAAAGTCTGCATCAATCCGAGCACGCGCAGCGTCAGCTGCAACAGCCACAACGTCGCCAGTGACTGGATGGCGAGGTTGATCCAGAAGCCGGAGCTCTCGCCAAGATGCAGATAGAGGCCGAACACGGTGGAGCGGCTGGGGACGAGATAGCCCTCGTACCAGCGCGCCAGGTAGCCGCCCGTGTCCCACTGCAACAGCGGATAGCCGTTCCAGAACGCCGGCGCGATCATCAGCATCGGCATGGCCATCGCTGCCAGCAGCCAGAGCGGGCTCGCGGCGCGCGTGCGCCAATGATCGGTGGTGGTGATGCTCAAATCCGCTCCGTCGTCCCTCGGACCCTGTTCGCAATAACCGTTGAGACGGAATTCACCAATAGTTTGGAGCCGCCCCGCTTGAATTTGGCAAAACTCTGACCACTTTGAGCCAACCTCGCCGCTTGGGGGCGTCAGAAGAAACCGTGGTGTTTCAACATCTTGACGTGCTTTCGCGACGCAAGGTGCTGTTCACTCTCAGGCAAGCCCGATAGGGCTTTGTCGCCTAGACTATGCTATAAGGCCGGTCAAACGAGCCCCATTCGCAAGGGCAAATCCCAAAGAGCAAATCTATGGCAATGCATCAAGTCAATCCGGGAGGAAAGCTCGCATCGCTCGATCCGATCTGGGATCGGATCCGGGGCGAAGCGGAGGACATCGTCCGTCGCGAGCCGGAGCTTGCGACCTTCATCTATTCGTCGGTGCTGCATCACAGCCGCCTGGAAGATTCGGTCGTCCACCGCGTCGCCGAGCGGCTCGATCATTCCGCGCTGTCGGGCGACCTCGTGCGCCAGGCCTATATGGACGCGCTGCGCGACGATCCTGACATCGGCAACGCCTTCCGCGCCGATCTCGTGGCCGTCTACGACCGCGATCCCGCCACCTCGCGCTTCATCGACCCCTTGCTCTACTTCAAGGGCTTTCACGCCATCCAGACCCATCGCCTCGCGCACTGGCTCTGGCTGAGGGGCCGCAAGGATTTCTCGTATTATCTGCAGAGCCGCGCCTCCGCGGTGTTCCAGACCGACATCAATCCCGCCGCACGCATCGGCCGCGGCATCTTCCTCGACCACGCCACCGGCTTCGTCTGCGGCGAGACGGCGGTGATTGAGGACGACGTCTCGATCCTGCACGGCGTCACGCTCGGCGGCACCGGCAAGGAGAACGAGGATCGTCATCCGAAGATCCGACACGGCGTCTTGATCGGCGCGGGCGCAAAGATCCTCGGCAACATCGAGATCGGCCATTGTGCGCGCATCGCCGCCGGCTCGGTCGTGGTCAAGCCCGTGCCGCACAATGTCACGGTCGCGGGCGTGCCGGCCAAGATCGTCGGCGAGGCCGGCTGCGCCGAGCCGTCGCGCACCATGGATCAGATGATCAACGCGATGGGGCTCTGAGCTCGCGTGCAAGGGCCGGGTTTTCCGGCCCTTTTCATCCCCCGAATTCTTTGGCAATTCATGCTGGCGGTTCGTCGCGTCTCGTCCTAAAACCCGCCGACCATTTTCGATCGGAGACTTGCCGTGGACGTCAAAGAAGTCAGAAAGTTGGATGCGTATCTGAAGCGCGTATTCGGCAATCCCAAGATCCGCGTCGTGCCGCGGCCGAAGAAGGACGATTCCGCCGAAGTCTATATCGGCGAGGAATTCATCGGCGTGCTGTTCGTCGACGACGAGGACGATGATCGCTCGTTCCAGTTCCAGATGGCGATTCTCGAGGACGATCTGGTCGATCAGGAGTAGGAGTTACGCAAGGCCGTTCGGCTTCGTGCCCCGGACGCAGCGCAGCGCCTCTTCGGCGGTGCGCTGCAGGGCCGGGGCCCATGCGGCGGCGGAGCGCGGCGCCTTCTGGGTCCCGGCTCTGCGCAGCAGCGTAAGAACGCTGCAGCGCGTCCGGGACACGCACCGAAGATCAGGCGCGCTCTTCTCATGACGAACAGCAGCTTCTCAGCTGCCCCATGACGACATCAAAGCCCTAGATTCGACTTCGAAAAATACGAACGATCACAGGCGCTTGGCTACTGTGCATGGGGTTGTTTTCGCAATTTTTGCATCGGACGCGGCGCCACGAGGCCGGCGCTCAGCCCTTCGGCCCGCGCAGCTGCGCCGTCAGCCGGTCCATCGCCTCCGCCGCCTCGCGCCATTGCGACAGCCAGCTTCGTGGAAAGCGGAAGGTGAGGTCGGCGCCGCCGACGCGGCGCTCCGACAGGCACATCCCGGGCGTCGCGGCATCGCGCGTGCAGCGCGCGGTCAGCGCGGGGCTTGCGGCGGAATAGAGATCCTCGTTGCCGTAGGGCGTATCGGCGCGGAACATCCGCATCGTCAATCCGTCCGCGGGCGTCGCCGCGGCCTGGTCGAGATAGCGCGGATAGATCGTGGCTGTGCGCTGCTCGGGCGAGAGCGCATCGTGGTGCGCCGCGATCGACAGGAAGATGCGGTCGATCGATTGCACCGCCGCCTCCACGGTGTCGGCGGTGACGTGCTTCGGCGCGCCGGGCGGCTCCAGCGAGGGATAGAGGAAGTCGAGATCGATGCGCTCCTGCGGCCCGGAGTGACGCTGGATCTTCATGCGGATCGCCGTGACCGGCAGGTTGAACAGCGTGCCGCCGACGCTGACCGGCAGCTTGTCGGGAGCGTTCGCGCCGCCCGAGCCCCAGGTCGGCCACAACAGATAGGCGACCAGTGCGACCGCGCCCATCGCCGCCAGGCTGCCGAGCACGATCGGCACGACATGCGCGCGGGTGCGCGTGCGTGGGGATCCGAGGGGAGCTGCCGAAAACATCGTCATGAGCTTGCGCGAGGTCGAGCCGGACGTCGGCCGGCGGCCGACGAATCAGCGGCGAATATGCCACGCGGCGGCGATTTCGCGCAGCTTTCCCGGCCGCGGGGCGCGGGGACAGCCCTGCGCTGGCGGGGCGGCGGCGTTAACCTTCCCTTAAGGATAATGTAGCGTTAACCAGCCCTTTTTGTCACAGGAAGGCGGTGGCGTTGCGTAAGGGCGGACCGTTCCGATGACACCTGAAGCTCTCAATACCTTCTTCTCGATCTGCATCGGTTTCGCGCTCGCGGGCGCGCTCGTGAACGGGTACCAGGCGCTCGCGCAGCGGCCCGCCGGCTTCGGTCTGCTGCAGGACGGCGTGGCGCCGAAGACCTTCGCGGCGGTTCCGTTCCTGGTGTTCGCCGCGCCCTTCATCATCATGCGCAACACGCTGCGCGGCATGCGGGTGGAAAGCCGCCGCGTGGAATTCGTGATGATGGCGACCCTCATCGCCGGCTTCTGGAGCATGATGAGCGGCACCTTCTTCCTGATGACGCTGCGCGCGGCCGGCGTTCTGGCTTGATGCCAGCGCCTTAACCGCTGCCGCCACGGCGGCCCTTTGCGTCGAGCCTGCGGTTTAGCTATGCCTGTGGTCGACGTGACAGGAGACCTCCATGGCGATCTACGAGCTCGACGGGCAGGCGCCCGACCTTCCCGCCGACGGCAATTACTTCATCGCCGAGACTGCGACCGTGATCGGCCGCGTGCGTCTGAAGCCGGGCGCGAGCGTCTGGTTCGGCGCGGTGCTGCGCGGCGACAATGAGTGGATCGAGATCGGCGAGGGCGCCAATGTGCAGGACGGCTCGACCTGCCACACCGATCTCGGCTTTCCGCTTCACGTCGGCCGGAACTGCACGGTCGGCCACAACGTCATCCTGCACGGCTGCACCATCGAGGAGGGCGCTCTCGTCGGCATGGGCTCGATCGTGATGAACGGCGCCAGGATCGGCCGCAACAGCATCGTCGGCGCCGGCTCCGTCATCACCGAGGGCAAGGAATTTCCCGAACGTTCCCTGATCATCGGCTCGCCGGCGCGCGTGCTCCGCACGCTCGACGATGCCCAGGTGCAGAAGATGGGAAGCGCAGCCAGGTTCTATGTCGCCAACGGTCCGCGATTCAAGAAGGGCCTGAAGCGGATCGGTTGACGCTCGGGCGGTATCTGCCCCGTCCCGCACACCCGGTTCCATGCCGTAAGAATACCGGTCGAAACTTTAAGCCTCCGCTAGCGCCTCACCGGTATCGTGGGGTGTCTTCAACCAGGGGGAGCTGCGCCATGAACGCTGCGGCACCGGCGTCCGGCCTCGCCGCCGGAACCAATTTATTGAAGAAGTTCGTTCGCTTGGCGCGCGGCGCCGATACGCTGACCGTTGCGGAGAAAGTCTATAGCATTGCCGCCTTCCTCGCGATCGTCACCGCTTTCCTCCTGGTGATGTCGGTGCAGTCGGTGCGCTTGCAGACGACGTATCGCCACATGCATGCCTCTGCCGCCGAGGCCGCGATCAATGTCGGACGCATCAACGCGCTGATCTACGCCATCGTCATGGAGTCGCGCGGCATCTACATGTCCGCCGATCGCGGCGCGACGAAGCAGTTCGCCGATGGGCTGATGCGCCGCAACGGCGAGCTTGCCGAGGCGGTGAAGAGTCTGGAGCGGACCGTCGGCGACGACGATGCCGAACAACTCGCCACGTTCCGCCAGCGCATCGTGCAGTTCATCGAGTTTCGCCGGGAGTTGGTGCGGCGCGGTCTGGAGATCAGCCCGGCCGCGGCGCGCGAGTGGGGCGACAACGACGCCAACCGGACGGTGCGCCGCAAGCTCAACAGCGATGTCGAAGCGCTCGAGCGCATCTACCAGCAGCGTGCCCGCGAGGCGGACGCGCTCGCCAACGAGAACCGCTATGCGGCCGCCTATCTGTTCGCGCTCGGGCTGGCGGCGCTGATTCTCGCCGGGCTGAACGTCGTGGTCATGCGGGGCTCCGTCGTCGGCGCGCTGGCCGACATCACGCAGGCGACCGACCGGATCGCGCAAGGCGACGTCAAGAGCGAGGTGCCGCATCTCGGCCGTCACGACGAGATCGGACGTCTTGCGCGGGCCGTGCAGAACTTCCGCGACGCCGTGGCGCGCATCTTCCAGCTCGAGGAGCTCGAGCTCGGCACCGCGCAGGCACGCGACGCGGCGATGACCGAGCGCGACAAGTTCAACGACAAGTACCAGGCCAAGAAGTGGCAGCTTTCGGCGGCGATCAACAGCATGCCGCAGGGCCTGATCATGCTCGACGGCAAGGCCACCGTGGTCGCGATGAACTCGAACTACCGGCAGATGTACAATCTGCCCGAGACGATCCAGGCCGGATCGACCCTCGAGGAAATTCTCCAGCACCGGGTCAAGACCGGGCTGTTCAATGGCGACGTCGCGAAATACGTCGCGGCGGTGCTCGGCCGGATCGCCAGGCGCGAGCCGGCCGCCTACGAGATCGCCCTGAACGACGGCCGCACCATCAGGATTTACGAGCGTCCAATGGACGGTGGCGGCTGGGTGTCGGTGCAGGAGGACGTCACCGAGCAGCGTCAGCGCGAGCGCCTTCTCGAACGGATGGAGCGTTTCCTCGCCACCATCATCGAGAACGTGGCGGAGGGCATCATCGCCAAGGACGCGCGCAATCTGCGCTACGTCTTCGTCAACAAGGCCGCCGAGAAGATGATCGGCATGTCGCGGGGCGAGATCATCGGCAAGACCGCGCGGGAATTGTTCTCCGCCGAGGCGGCCGCGCTGATCGAGCGGCGCGACCAGCAGCTGCTCGCGCAGAAGCAGCAGCTCGAGCCGGTCATCGACACCATCGACAATCCCTCGCGCGGCCGTCGCGTGATCTCCGCACGCCGGGTGCAGATCGGCGGCGCCAACGAAGAGTCCCACATGTTCGTGACGATGGTCGAGGATCGCACCGAGGCCATGGTCGCGGCCGCGTAACCGTCGGCGCACCCCGCAGGCGCGGCGCGTCAGCGTCCTTCGGATTGGCCCGCTTCGATGGTGCCGGCGACCTTCTCGTGGCCGGCGGCCCACAGCGCGTGCTCGTCGCTGCCGTCGTGGTGGGGATTGGCCTCGGCCGGAATGTGCCGCGGCTGCTGAATGCTCGCGCGGAAGTGAGGCAGTGTGGCTGTCCGGAATGCCCTGGTGACGTTAGCTTGGTCCCCGCTTTGAGTGTGGAGCGTGTCCACGCGGAGGATCGAGTGATGTTGCGCAGGATGATGATGGCGGCGCTGGCCGTAGCAGTGATCGGGCTGTCGTTGCCGCAGGCGGCCGAGGCACGAGGTTTTGGGCACGGCGGCTGGGGCCACGGTGGCGGCTGGGGCCATGGCGGCCACTGGCATGGCGGCGGCTTCTGGCCGGGCGTTGCGATCGGGGCGGGCATCGCAGGTGCCGGCCTGTACGGCGGCTATTACGGCTATGGCTATGGCTACCCCTATTACGCCGTTCCCGACGACTATGGTCCCGCCTACAACGATGGCTATGGCGGCTGCTACGTCGTGCGGAAGCGCGTCAGGACGCCTGCGGGATGGCGGTATCGCCGTGTGGACGTTTGCGAATAGCGCCTTGAATAAGGCCCTGGCGAGAGGCTGACCGACCAAAAAACAAGGCCGTTGACGCAGTATACCGTCAACGACCTTGCCAGCCCCGGACATTGAAATCGGCTCACGCCATCCGGTAAGCCAACCATCGCGCGGAATCATACGGACGAATGTGATCCAGTTCACATGTCGGAAAAATTAGTCCCGTTATGAGCTGCTCAGCCGCGCGAGCGCTTGCGCGCGCTGGCGTGGACGCGATGCCGCACCGGTTTCCTGCGGGTAACCGTGGGGGTCTCGACGTCGGTCGATCGTGCGCTCGCGAACGATTGCCTGAGGCCATCGATGGACTCGTTCAGTGAGGCCACCTGCTCGGACAAGCGCTTGGTGTCGGCCTGCTGCGCCGCCATCAGCCGCTTCATGGTCTGTAGCTGATCCTGCACCACCTGGAGCTGGTCGATCGATTCCTGCTGGGTCGCCTCCAGCCCCTTGGTCTTCTCGACCAACTGCTCGGAGGCTTGTGCGGTCCGGGCCTGGAGCTGCCGCGAGGCCACCACCCGGTCGGTCTCCGGCGCCGCGCCGGTATAGGCGCGCCAGATCGCGATCGAGGTCACGCCTGCGATCAAAAGGAGAAGGGCGGCGGCGGTCAGCGCGATCGGCTGGGCGCCAAGGCGAAGCAGGGGGTTGGACGGTGTGTCCTGGGCGAGATCGATCATCGCTGACAAAACCCAAATTGAAACTTGGTGAGTGGCGAAGAGCGGCAGCACGAGAACGCAGAACAAGGCGCAGCCGGGAGGTCCCGAAAGTGTTACTGTTCGGCAACAATTGGGACCAAAAAGAGGCTGGCCCAATAAGAACGAACGGAATTCGACGAAAAAAGGTTCTGGGATACCGATCGATCCCGATGCAGCGGTACGCGGCCGACCCCGTCCAGGCAGGCAATGCCGAGCTGGTTCGACGGAGCGCGAGTAGGTGATTCCGCCTCAGAACTTGTAGGCGAGGCCGACCGTCGCGGTGTGGGTGCGGGCCTTCACATGCGCGGTGAAGCGGTCGTCGAACGCCATCCCGTTCGCAGTGAAGAAGGTCTGGGTGAACGTCGAGAAAGCGGCATAGCTGTAGTCGGCGCGCACCAGCCAGTGACCGGCGATCATCTGCTCGACGCCGCCGCCGACGGTCCATCCTACGCGCGTTGACGCATGGGTTTCGTTGTAGGAGGCGCCCGTGCAGAAGCTGATTCCCGGAACCACGGTACAAGTGGCGTTAAGTTCGAGGCGCTGCCACGCCACGCCGCCGGTGCCGTAGACCAGCGTGGCGGGCGTCACGAGATAGCCGAGCCGGCCGCGGAGGTTGCCGTCCCACGTTTCCTTCACCGAGGCGGTGGGGAGCATGGTGATCGGTGCGCCAAAATAAAGACCTGTCATTCCCGGTGCGGGATTGGCGCTCTTGCTGGCATCGGCCCAGCCGAAATTTGCTTCGACGCCGGCGACCCAGGACGTCGAGATCTGCGCGTTGTAGCCGAGATGGCCGCCGAACCGGGCTGCGACGCTATCCATCGCGCCGCCGGTCCCGGCGGTTGGAACGAAGATGTTGACGCCGAGACCGGGGGCGACGTCGCTGGTCCGCCAGTCATTGTCTCCCCAGCGCGCGCCGATCGAAACACCGGCATAGAATCCAGACCATGACGTCGCCGCAGCCGGCGGCGCCTTCACCGGCATGTCCGCCGCAAGTGCCGGGCCCATGAGCGCGCCCCCTGCCAGCGTTCCGGCAATTGCCAAGATCAGATAGTTCGTCGCTTTCAGCCCCACCGCGCGCCCCGAATCAACCGCTGATTTCAGGGACGTTCGCAACTCGCTGCATCGGCGGCAACGGCGTGGAACCCCGGTGCCGCAAAAGGTTCTCGGTGTTGCCGGCGGGGCACGCCATCTCCGGCATGAAGCAGCACTGTTGCGCAACGATTACGGTTCGTAGATCGACAAAATGCCGGCATAGGACTTGTGTCGCGGGATCGCATAGGGGCCGAGCCGGGATGTGGTCAGCCCCAGCCGGACCAGCGATTCCGCCAGCGTCACCGCCGCGGCCACGCCGTCGACCACGGGCAGGCCGTGCGTCGTGGCGAGCTCGGCGGCGAGGTCGGCCATGCCGGCGCAGCCGAGCACGATGGCCTCGGCGCGGTCGTCGCGGATTGCGGCCGTGATCTCCGCGGAAATCTTTGCGAGCGCCTCGGCGTTGCGCTCCTCGAGCGCGAGCACGGGGACTTCGGCGGCGCGGACGCGGACGCAGCGCTCGGCGAGGCCGTATTTCCGCAAATTGTGCTCGATCGGCACGATGGAGACACCAAGCGTGGTGACCACGGCAAAGCGCGCGGCGATCAGGCTCGCCATGTGGAAGCCGGCCTCGCCGATGCCGATCACCGGCGCCTTGGCAGCAGCGCGCGCGGCATCGAGGCCGGTGTCGTCGAAGCAGGCGATGATGTGGGCGGCCGCGCCGTCGCGGTCGGCATCGCGGATGCAGCCGAGCATGCCGGGCACGGCGAACGCCTCGTCGTAAAAACCCTCGATCGAAACCGGGCCCATCGCCGGCTGGCGCGCGTCAATCACCGTGCCGGGCAGGGCGACGCTGCGTGCCGCAGCGGCGATCTTCGCCGTCATCGACGCGGTCGTGTTGGGATTGACGACGTGAAGCCGCATCGTGGTTGGGCCAGCCCTTTGTGGTGAGCTCTTCTCAGACCATTCCCTTGCCGGCGTCCGAGCCCTTGGCCGCCTGCCGCTTGTTGAGCATGGCGATGGTGCCGAGCGCAAGCGCGATCACCGTGAACGAGACGGCCGAGATCACGGTGCCGAGCGCATAGATGTCGGGGTTGGTCACGGTGGTGGTGAGGCCCTGGAGGTCCAGCGGCAGCGTGTTCACCGCGCCGATCGCCTGGCTGGAGCGCGCGAGCTCGTCCCAGGACAGCGTGAAGCCGAACAGGCCGATGCCGATCACCGAGGGCAGGATGATCGGCAGCACGACATGGCGGAAGGTCTGCCACGGCGTCGCCCCGAGATCTCGCGCGGCTTCCTCGAGACGCGGGTCGAAGCGGTTGAAGATCGCGAACATGATCAGGAGGCCGAACGGCAGCGTCCAGGTCAAATGCGCGCCGAGCCCCGAAGTCAGCAGGCCCATCGAGGTCTCGAAATTCTCGTTCCAGTGCGCCTTGATCAGGTCGTCGATGATGCGGAATTCCAGGGAGATGCCGAGCGAGGTGATGATCGAGGGAACGATGAGGCTGGCGATCGCCGAGTAGAACAGGATGCTCTGCGCCCTGAACTTCCTGCGGAAGGCCATCCCGGCGGCGACCGACAGCACCACGGTGACGATCATCACGATCACCCCGAGCAGCAGCGAGCGGCGGAAGGCGGCGCCGAGGTCGACAATGCCGGTGCCCTGGAACAGCTTTGCGATCCAGAAGGTCGAGACGCCGTTCATCGGGAAGGTGAGACCGCCTTGCGGGCCCTGGAACGACAACACGTAGATCGCGATCATCGGCCCGTAGAGAAACAGCACATAGGCCGCGAAGAAGATCGCGAGCACGTAGAACGAGCGCGGCCGTCCTTCCTTCATGCGCTAGAGCTCCTTCTTGATGTCGACGATGCGCGACATCATGGTGATGATCAGGAAGGTGATGACGAGCAGGATCACGGCATTGGCCGCCGCTGCCGGAAACTGCAGCGCGTTGACCCGTGTCTCGATGATCTTGCCGGCAGCCGCAATCTGCTGGCCGCCCATCACGCCGATGGTGATGAAGTCACCCATCACGATGGTGATGACGAAGATCGAGCCGATCACGATGCCGGGCTTGGCCAGGGGAATGATGACGTTGACGAGGGTCTGGAAGCCGGTCGCGCCGGCGTCATAGGCGGCCTCGATCAGCGACTTGTCGATGCGGATCATCGAATTGAAGATCGGCACCACCATGAAGAAGGTGAAGAGGTGCACCAGCGCCAGCACCACCGAGAATTCGGAGAACAGCAGCCATTCGACGGGATGGTTGATCAGCCCCGTCTTGATCAGGCCTGAGTTCACGAGGCCGTTGCGGCCGAGCAGCGGAATCCAGGCGATCATGCGGATCACGTTGGAGGTCCAGAACGGGATCGTGCAGAGCAGCGACAATCCCATCTGCCAGGTCTTGGACTTGACGTGGAAGGCGAGGAAATAGGCGACCCAGAAGCCGATGAACAGCGTGATCGCCCAGACCAGGAAGCACAGCTTGAGCGTTTTCAGATAGGTCTTGGCGATGGTGCAGAGATCGGGAAGCTGCGCGATGCAGCCCTCGAACGTGTCGGTGTAGCCGCGGCCGGAGAAGGACGGCAGCAGCTGGTATTCGTTGTAGTCCCAGAACGAGACGATGACGACGAAGACGAGCGGAATCAGGAAGAAGGCGAGAAACACCAGCATCATCGGCCCGGCCTGGAGCCAGGAGATGAAGGACGGCGACCACCGCGCGGCCTTTGCGGCGCGCGCGGTGTCCGGTCCCCGGATCAGGTCCGGGGATGCCTGTTGCAGGATGTTCTCCGAGGTGTCCATCACATCAGGCTGCGATGAACTCGTTCCACTTGCGGACCATGTAGTCGTTCTCGTCCATCACCGCGTTCCAGCAGGCGACGCCGCCCATGCGGTCCTCGTAGGAGCCGCCGTCACGCACCGCGCCGGCCTTCTCCAGCAGCGAGCCGTCGGGTGCCTTGATGTCCTTCTCGGCCGGCTTGCCTTCCATCCAGTACGCCCACTCGTAGGGCTCCATATGCGCCTTCGCGGTGGAGAGCACGGCGGAGTAGTAGCCCTGGCGGTTGAGATAGGCGCCGGCATAGCCCGACAGAAACCAGTTGACGAACTCGTAGGCCCAGTCGAGCTTCGCACCCGAGACGCCCTTGGAAACGCAGAAGCCCGAGGCCCAGGAGCGATAGCCTTCCTTGAGCGGCTGGAAGGTGCAGGGAATGCCCATCGAGCGCACCTTCGTCACCGCCGGCGACCACATCGACTGGATCACGGTTTCACCCGAGGCCATCAGGTTGACGCTCTCATTGAAGTCTTTCCAGAATGCGCGGAACTGGCCGGCCTTCTTGGCTTCGGTCATCACCTTCATGGTGAGATCGATCTCTTCCTTGGTCATGTTGCCCTTGTCGGCATATTTGTACTTGCCGGTGGCTTCCACGACCATCGCGGCGTCCATGATGCCGATCGAGGGGATGTTGAGGATCGAGGCCTTGCCCTTGAATTCGGGATTGAGCAGCTCGGCCCAGGTGTTGATCGGCCGCTTGATCAGGTCGGGACGGATGCCGAGCGTGTCGGCGTTGTAGACGGTCGGGATCAGCGTGACGAACTCGGTCGCCGACGTCGCGAACTTCTTGGAGTCCTTGCCCTCGAGATAGAGCACCTTCCACGGCGCAGTGCCCTGGCCGCCGATCTTCTTGCCGCCGGGCGTCATGCCCTTGGTGAAGACGGGCGTGATGTTGTCGAATTCCTTGATCTTCTTGGCGTCGAGGGCAAGGATGTTGCCCGACGGCACCAGCTTCTTCAGCGAGAAATATTCGGTGTCCAGTACGTCGAAGGAGTTCGGCTGGGTCATCACGCGCTTGGTGACGTCGTCGGTGGTCGCGGTGATGTATTCGATCTTGATGCCGGTGTCCTTCAGGCACTGCTTGGAGATGTCGTCGCCCTCGTTCACGGCCGTGCCGAGATAGCGCAGCACCTTCGCATCGGCCGACTTCACATAGGGAAAGCCGGTGATGGCGCCGGAGCCGGCGGCAAGGCCGGCGAGACTTGCGGTACCCTTGAGCAGCGTACGGCGGCTGACGCCTTTCGTCCCAGTGGTCTTGCTCATGTCAGTCACTCCTCTGTTGCGCATTTCCAGTGATCGATCGGCGCTATTGCAGGCGTTGCGCCTTGGCGGGATCCCAGGTGGCCAGCACGCGATCGCCCGGACGGAATGGGTGGACGTCGAAGGTGGCTTCGGGAACGTGGGAGAACAGGGCGGTGCCGTCGTCGAGCGTGAGAGAGACGGCGATGTAGGAGCCCTGGTACTCGGTCTGGGTCAGCAGCGCCGGCGCGCCGAAGGCGCCATCAGTGAACGGCGCGATGCCGAGCTGATCGGCGCGCACGGCGATGAGGTTGCCGGCGTCGCTGAGCACGTTGTGGCCGCCGATGAAGCGCGCCACGAATTCGGTGCGGGGATGATGGAAGATGTCGCGGGCCGAGCCCTGCTGCTCGATCTTGCCCTGGTTCATCACCACGATGTGGTCGGCGAGCGCCATCGCCTCCTCCTGACCGTGGGTGACCTGGATGAAGCTGATGCCGAGCTCGCGCTGCAGCCGCTTGAGCTCGCCGCGCATCTTGACCCGCAGGAACGGATCGAGCGCGGAGAGCGGCTCGTCGAGCAGAAGGATTTGCGGCTCGGTGATCAACGCGCGGGCGAGCGCGACGCGCTGCTGCTGGCCGCCGGAGAGCTGCGCGGGCAGCCGGCCCGCATATTGGCTCATCGCCACCAGCTCCAGTAATTCGCCGGCGCGCTTGTGGCGCGTCGGCTTGTCGACGCCGCGCATCTTCAGGGCGAAGGCGACGTTGTCGATCACGGACAGATGCGGAAACAGCGCGTAGGACTGGAACATCATCGCAGTGCCGCGCTCGGCCGGCGGCAGGTCGGTGACGTTCTGGCTGCCGAGGATGATGTCGCCCTCGCTGACCGCCTCGTGGCCCGCGATCATGCGCAGGGTCGAGGTCTTGCCGCAGCCGGACGGGCCGAGCAGGCAGCAATAGGTGCCGGCCGGGATCTTCAGATTGACGGTGTCGACCGCCAGTGTGGTGTCGTAGCGCTTGGTGACGGCGACCAGTTCGAGGGCGGCGGGAGTGGCCATGACGTGTCCAGGGAGGGCGGTGCTTGGGTCCCTCTCCGCAAGGTCCGTGCCAACCGCCCGTCCAGCGGCCAAATTCCGGAACTGTGCAGCGGAGTCAGATCGTTAGATCGAATCCCGCCGATCGGGCCGCCCGCGAGGCGCACAATCCTCTGCACACAAAGCGGGCGACGATTGTATAAAGTTTCGCCTGTGATTGGATACAGCTCGTCGACTAACATTCGAAGCGAACGTCGTCGATCGAGCCCACGCACCATGGCCGCCAAGTCCCGCCCCAAATCCGACGCGCCAGATGCGAGCGACCGCGTCGGCCGCATCCGGGAGGGGGTGACCGCCGCAATCCTCGAGCATCGCCTGCTGCCGGGCACCAAGCTCGGCGAGGACGAGATCGGCGAGATCTACGGCGCGAGCCGCACGCTGGTCCGCACCGCGCTGCAGCAGCTCGCGCATGAGGGCATCGTCGACATCGAGAAGAACCGCGGCGCCTTCGTCGCGCGTCCGACACCGGCGGATGCGCGTGAGGTGTTCGAGGCGCGGCGTCTGATCGAGCCCACCATCGTCGATCACGCCATCGATGCGGCATCGCCGGCCTGGCTCGATCGCCTGCAGCGGCATCTTGCCGAGGAGCGCGAGGCCGAGTTGCGCGGCGATGCGCGCGCCTCGGTCCGGCTCTCCGGCGAATTTCACAAGCTCGTCGCCGAGATGAGCGGCCACAGCATCTATCTCGGTTTCCTCAAGGAGCTGATCGCGCGCTCCTCGCTGATCATCCTGCTCTACCGCCGCCACGACACGCCGGCCTGCGGCACCGATCATCATGCCGAGATCGTCACCTCGATCCGCGAGCGTGACAAGGCGAGGGCACGCGCGCTGATGCTCTCGCATCTGAACGAGATCGAGGCCGAGCTGTTCCTGAAGGATCCCGCCGCCGACGACCTGCGGCTCGCGGACGTGCTCGGCGTCTAGAGCGTCTTCGAGCGAAGTGGACACCGGTTCGCGTGAAGAAAACGCGTCAAAACAAGAATCTAGAGCTTCGGTTCTGATTCAATCAGAACCGA
>NZ_LFJB01000006.1:0-37042 GCF_006658625.1 Bradyrhizobium sp. UNPF46 | reverse complement strand
CCCACGCCGAATCGGGAGTCCTCTTCAGAATCCATATCGCTGGACCGCGCAATACCACCCTCAAAACCACATGCGATTCCCCTGCCTGGAGGGCGAGGGTCGGCTCACATTGCGCGTAGCGAGAATGTGAGACGGGGTGGGGTGACAGTCTCTCCGCCCTGTGCACTGCCGGTGCGGAGCGATCACCCCACCCCGCTCGCGCTTCGCGCGATCGACCCTCCCCCTCCAGGGGAGGGTACGCGACCGCCGTCCCTCACTTGAACCAGTGCACCAGCGCGATGCTGATGCCGAGCAGCAGCATCAGCGACAGCGTGACTGCGGCCGTCACCCGGCCGCCGACATTCGCCAGCACGCGCACGTCGACGCCGAGGCCGAGTGCGGCCATCGACACCACCGTGAGAAAGCTCGTGATCTTCGTCACCGGCCCCACCACCGTGCCCGGCACGATCTCCAGCGAGCGCAGCGTCGCCAGCGCGAGGAAGCCGAGGATGAACCAGGGGACCAGGCGGAAGAAGCCGACATTGGTCTTCTTGGCGTCGGTCTGCCAGCGCGAGGCGATCAGCGACAGGCCGACGACGACCGGCCCCAGCATCAGGACGCGCATCAGCTTCACCAGCGTGCCGATCTGCGTCGAGACGAGCCCCGCCGGCACCGTCGCCGCGAGCACCTGTGGCACCGCATAGACCGTGAGGCCCGCGAGGATGCCGTATTGCGTGGCGGACAGTTGCAGCAGGGGGATCAACAGCGGCAGGCCGAGCACCATCATCACGCCGAGGATCGCGGTGAAGGAGATCGAGGATGCGATCTCGTCGTTGTTGGCGCCGATGATGGGCGCCACCGCTGCAATCGCCGAATTGCCGCAGATCGAGTTGCCGCAGGCGATCAGGATCGAGAGCCGCGTCGACAGGCCGAGCAGCCGGCTGAGGCCGAAGGAGACGCAGAGCGCGATCACGACGACGGCGGCGATCGAGGCCAAAAGCGCAATGCCGGAGGCGGCGATGGCCGCGAAGCTGATCGAGGCCCCCAGCAGCATGACGGCCACCTCAAGCAGCTGCTTGGCGCTGAAGGCGATGCCGGCCTGCCAGCGCAGGGCCGGTCTCCAGAAGCTGCGGAGCGCCATGCCGAGCAGGATCGCCATCACCAGCGCCTCGACATAGGGGTGCTCGAACACCCCCAGTTCCAGGTGCTCGAGCAGGGCCGAAACGCCGGCCACGGCGATACAGAGGAGAATGCCGGGAATCAGCGCGACGACGCGGCTAGCGGCTGTGGTCGGCTTGGCGTCGGCCGGGCCGGATGCTTGATTCTGCGACACAAATCTCTCCCAGAGGAGAAATATTTATACGCAGCGTCAGCTCGATGGGGAATAAGTTTTCGGCATATCAGGGCCGAGGGAAGTTCTGTCCTCAACCCGGAATAATCGGGGATCAGAAGATCAGGCTCCTGGCGAGCGAGGCAACCCGGCTGAAGCCGTCATAGATGCCCGGCTCGAAGAAGGCCGCACGCGCCAGCACGATGCCCGCAACCAGCGACCAGAACAGCGTGGTGCCGGCCCGCAGCAGGAGCTTCGAGGCACGCGATTTCGGCTGGGCGTCCGTTGCGGACACCAGCTGCTCGCCGAAGGGCTCGAATCCAGTGCGTTCCATGACCGTGGCCAATCCATCAATTTCAGATGGGAATGTCGTCGTTTCGGCCCGAAACGGCAATGGAAGCGATTGGCGTTTTTGCCTCCCGAAGGGGAAACTCCTTCCGCGGGACGATGTCGAGGCAATGGTTTTCTTCTTCCCGCCTACAGAGGCACCGGCGCCGGCTTACAGGGCGAGGTAACGCCGCCGGATGGCATCGTCGGCCTTCAGCTCGTCGATTCCCGCGGCATAGACGATCTGTCCCTTGTCGATCACCGTGGCATGGCTGGCAAGGCCGAGGCAGAAATGCATGTTCTGCTCGGCGATCAGCACGGTCGATCCGATGCTTCGAAGCTGGCGCAGCAGCTCGCCGATCCGTTGCACGATGATCGGCGCGAGCCCCTCGCTCGGCTCGTCCAACAGCAGCAGCGCGGGATTGCCCATCAGCGTGCGCGCGATCGCCAGCATCTGCTGCTCGCCGCCCGAAAGGCGCCCGGCGATGCGATGGCGCAGCGGCTCCAGCAGCGGGAAGACCTCATAGATCCGCTTGATCGGCCATTCGTCCTGGCCCTCCGGCCCCTTCTTGCGGCCGATGACGAGATTGTCCTCGACACTGTGCTCCGGAAAGATCTGGCGATCCTCGGGCACGAAGCCGAGGCCGGCGCGTGCGATTGTGTGCGGCTTCTGGCCGGAGATCACCGCACCGCGCAAGCTGACCTTGCCCCGCCGCGGCGGCGCAAGACCCATGATCGCCTTCATCGTCGTCGACTTGCCGGCGCCGTTGCGGCCGAGCAGCGCCATGGTCTCGCCCTGCCGCACCGACAGGCCGACGCCGAACAGGATCTGGCTTGTGCCGTAATAGACGTCGAGATCGGCAACTTCGATGACGGCGGCGCTCATGCGGCGGCTCCCGCATGATCTGTGCCGAGATAGGCGTCGATCACGGCGCTGTTGTTGCGGATCTCGTCGGGCGTGCCGGTGGCGAGAATGCGGCCGTAGCACAGCACGACGATCTTGGGCGCGATCTTGAACACGATGTCCATGTCGTGCTCGATGAAGACCACGGTGATCTTCTGGGTCTCCCAGAGTTCGCGCACCTTGTCGATCATGCGCCAGCGTTCTTCCGGCCCCATGCCGGCGGTCGGCTCGTCCAGCAGCAATACCTTTGGTTCGAGCACCAGCGCCAGCGCGATGTCGAGCAATTTCTGGTCGCCGTGCGAGAGCGTCGCAGCGGTACGATGGCGTTTGCCGGCGAGCCCCAGCAGCTCCATCACATGCTCGGCGCGGTCGCGCGTCTCGGGCAGCGGAAAGCGCTTGTGCAGCACCGCGGAGGTGCGCTGATCGGCACTGACCGCGGCGAGCATGGTCTCCTGCACCGTCAGCGATTTGAAGATGCTGGCGACCTGGAAGGCACGTCCGATGCCGTGACGGACGATCTCCGGCGGCGAGCGGCCGGCGAGATCGACGCCGTCGAGCAGCACCTGACCGCTGTCCGGCCTCAGCGCGCCGGTGATCAAATTGAAGAACGTGCTCTTGCCGGCGCCGTTCGGGCCGATCACGGCCGTGAGCGAGCCGTCGGGGAAGTCGAGCGAGACGTCGTTGGTCGCTTTCACGCCACCGAAGGATTTTGCGAGGTTGCAAATCTCGAGCATCGCTAGCGCCCCTCGCCTGCGTCGCGGCGCTGCGAAAACCACTCGGCGACGAAGTCCAGCAGGCCTTTACGCAGGCCCAGCGCGAAGAACAGGATGACCACGCCGAGCACGATGCCATGATACTCGGTGAAGCGCGTTACGGTGTCGTTGAGCAACAAGAGCAGCACCGTGCCGACCATCGGCCCGAGGAAGGTCGAGACGCCGCCGAGCATGTTGATGAAGATCGCTTCCCCCGAGATGGTCCAATAGGCGAATTCCGGATAGGCGCCGGAGACGAACAGCGCCATCACCATGCCGCCCATGGACGCAAACAGCGCCGCCAGCACGAACACGGTGAGCTTTGCACGCCAGACGTCGATGCCGAGAAAGCTCGCGCGCGCGGCGTTGTCGCGGATCATGCGCAGCGTGTAGCCGAACGGCGATTGCGCGATCTGGCGCATCGCGAGCAGGCCGAGAACGAGAAGCGCGCAGCTCGCGATGTAGAGATGAATGTGGTTGGCAAGGTTGATGCCGAGGAACGCGGGCCTGGGGATGCCGCCACGCAGGCCCTGGTCGCCGCCGGTGAAGGAGGCCCAGGACAGGATGGTCGAGTGGATCAGCATCTGGAAAGCGAGCGTGACGAAGGCGAAATAGATTTCCTTCAACCGCACGCAGATCGCGCCGATGATCGCAGCGATCACGGCAGTGATCGCCAGCGTTGCGACGACAGCGACCGGAATGGGAACGCCGAGCTTCTGCATGATCAGGCCGAAGCTGTAGGCACCGAGGCCGAAGAACATGCCGTGGCCGAACGAGGTCAGGCCGGTGTAGCCGACCAGGAGATTGAGCGAGGTCGCGAACAGGCCGTAGGCCGAGCAGCGGATGACGAAGTCGAGCAGCGCCTTGCTGCCGGTGAACAGCGGCAGGCTCGCCAGCACGGCGAACGCAACCAGCGCGATCAGCACGTCGCGATAGCGTTGCAGCGCGGCGCCGCTGCGCACCGGCGCCAGCGCTTGCGCGCGTCCGGCCTCGAGCTCGGTCATGCCGCCTCCTTGCCGAACAGGCCGGTGGGCTTGGAGACCAGCACGATCACCATGAACAGGTACATCAGGCCTTCCGTGAACAGCGGAAAGCCGAGCGAGCCGAACGATCTGATGAGGCCGAGCAGCAGCGCGCCAATCAATGCACCAAGGATCGAGCCCATGCCGCCGATCACGGTGACGATGAAGGATTCGATCAGCACGGAGAATCCCATCCCCGGCGTCAGCGAGCGCACCGGGGCGGCCAGTGCACCGGCAAGACCCGCCAGCATGCCGCCGAGCGCGAACACGCCGCCATAGATCAGGCCGGTGTTGATGCCGAGCGCCGACACCATGCCGGGATTATGCGCGGCGGCGCGGATCACCTTGCCGATGCGGCTGCGCGATAGACCAAAGCCAAGTACGACAGCCGCGACAAGCGCGACGCCGATCAGCAGCAGGTAATAAGGCGGCACCACGCCGCCGGCGATGAACAGCGGCATCACCTGGAACGCCGACGGCATGCCCATCGACTTGAATTCCGGCCCCCAGATGATGCGCACGACGTCGTCGAAGATCAGCACGAAGGCGTAGCAGACGAGCAGCTGCATCAAGACGTCCGCGCCATAGACGCGGCTCATGAAGACGCGTTCGAAGATCAGGCCGAGAATGGCGGTGCCCGCCGCCCCCGCCAGCATCGCGAGCGCGAAACTGCCGGTGAGCTGATAGGCCGCCATCGCAAAATAGGCGCCGAACATATAAAAGGCGCCGTGGCTGAAATTGACCACCTTGAGCACGCCGAAGATCAAGGTCAGCCCGACCGCGACCAGAAACAACAGCATGCCGATGATGAGGCCGCTGGTGGTCTGCGTCACCAGGCAGGCGGAGCTGGAGAGGCAGCCGGCAAGCGCGTCGAGATCCACGGGAACACTTTCATTGCAGCGCGCCTGATGCGGCGCGGGGAGCCAAACGAAAACGGCGGAGACGGTCGCCCGTCCCCGCCGCGCATCAACTCAGGTGTAGCCCTTGCTCTTCTTCCACTCGGCCTCGAGCTCGAAGATCGTCTTCCAGTCGCCGGCCTTGACCTCGGGCACATAAGGCTCCTGCGGGATCGTGGTGCCCCAGCCGATGGCGTAGCCGACCAGCGTGTGATCGTCGCCACGCATCGTCACGGTTCCGTCGGCGCCGAACGGGCACTTGATGGTGAGGCCCTTCAGCACCTCCGCGAGCTTCTTGCCGTCGGCCGAATTCGCCTTCTTGGCGGCTTCGGCGAGGAACATCACCGCGGTCGCGTTCTGCCACGACCAGTTGGTCGGATACTCGTTGTACTTGGCCTTGTAGGCATCGCCCCAGGCGGCATTCTCCGGCGTGGTCGGAAACGTCTTGATGTAGCGATTGCCGGAGTGGATGCCCTTGGGCAGGTTCTTCACCACCGTCAGCGCGGTGTAGTCGGCCATGTTGACCGCGAACACCTCCATCTGGCCGAACATCGCGTAGATGTTGGCCTGGTCGATGTAGGAGGTGAGGTCGCCGCCCCACAGGCAGGAATACAGCGCCTGCGGCTTGGCCTGCAAAATCTTCGTCACCACCTCGGTGTAATCGGGCTGGAACAGCTTTGGCCAGGACTCGCTGATGATCTCGACGTCGGGCGCGAAGCGCTTCAGGTACAGCGTGAACTCGCCGGTGGTGTCGCGGCCATAGGCGTAGTCGGGCGAGCACGTCGCCCATTTCTTCAGGCCCTTGGCCTTGGAGATCGCGGCGGCGTAACTGCCGCCGACGATGGAATCGTGGATGCCCTGGCGCACGCAGCGGAACGCGTTCGGGATATGCTGCTTCGGATCGGCGGTCAGCGAGGAGGCTTCCGAGCAGGTGTGGATGCAGAGCACGCCGAGGTCACGTGCGACCTCATGCACCGCGAACGATCCGGAGGACGCTTCGCCGTCGAGCAGCAGCTCGCAGCCGTCGGTGTTGACGAGCTCGCGCGCGACGCGGGCTGCTTCCTGCGGCTGGCCCTTGGAGTCGCGGACCACCATCTCGATCTGACGCCCGGCAAGGCCGCCCGCGGCGTTGACCTTCTCCACCTCGAGCATCACGGCATTGCGCGAGGAGGTGCCGAGCTGAGCGACGCGGCCTGACAGGATCGTCGGCATACCGATCTTGATCGTCTTGGCTTGTGCGCGCGCCACCCACGGCGCGGCAAACGTCATCGCACCGGCGCCCATCAGCGCCAGTGTTGAACGGCGGCTGATGCCCGGCGTGCGGGTTCTCGTCATTTTCCCCTCCCTCTTTCGGGTCGGCGTTTCCTGGTCCCGTTTCCTGGTCTGTTGCCGGAGATCGTCTCGTCTCCGTGTTTCCGAGGATTTCAGAGGTAGAGGGGTGACGTCAAGCCAAAGATGAATTACGAGTCAGAATTCATCTGGGAGGAAACGAGGCCGGCAACCGGCCCAAAACAAGCGCAATGATCAACCTGTCGAGCTTCATCGCCTTCCATGCCCGGCGCACGCCGGAGCGGCCTGCGCTGAAATATCGCGGCGAGGAGATTTCCTACGCGGCCCTGGATGCGCGCGTGCGTGGGGTCGCGGGCTGGCTTGCCGCACAGGGCGTCGGCGCCGGTGATGTCGTCGCCGTGCTCATGAAGAACAGTGCGGCGTTCCTCGAACTCGTCTTCGCCACCAGCCATCTCGGCGCGGTCTTCCTGCCCATCAACTTCCGCCTCTCGCGCGACGAGGTCGGCTACATCGCCACCAATGCCGGTGCGCGCCTGCTGATCGTCGACGAGGAGTTGGCGGCAAATGCCGCGGGCGCAAAGACTGTCGTGCTCGACGAGGCTGGGCAGCAGAGCGCCACGCATCTGGCAGGCAGCACGCCGCCAGCCCCCATGCACGTTCGCCAGCCATCAGACCTGATGCGCCTGATGTACACCTCGGGCACCACCGACCGCCCCAAGGGCGTGATGCTCACTTACGATAATTTCTACTGGAAGTCGGCCGACCAGACCATCGCACTCGACCTCAGCGCCGACACGCGCCTTCTCGTCGTCGGCCCGCTCTATCACGTCGGCGCGCTCGACCTGCCCGGCATCGCCGTGCTCTGGCATGGCGGCTTCATCCGCATCGAGCGCAATTTCGAGCCAGAGACGGCGCTCGCGGCGATCGCGGAGGACAGGCTCGACGCCGCATGGTTCGCGCCCGTGATGACCACAGCGATGCTCACCTGCCCGACCCGCGACCGCTACGACGTCTCCAGCCTGAAATGGGCAATCGGCGGCGGCGAGAAGACGCCGGAGCTGCGCATCCGCGCCTTTTCCAAACTCTTCCGCAACGCCCGCTATATCGACGCCTATGGCCTCACCGAGACCGTCGGCGGCGACACCTTCATGGAGGCCGGCCGCGAGATCGAGAAGATCGGATCAACGGGCCGTGCCATCGCCCATGTCGAGATCGAGATCCGCGACGAGGACGGCAAGACGCAGCCGCCGAACGTTAACGGCGAGATCTGCCTGCGCGGGCCCAAGATCACGCGCGGCTATTGGAAGGATCCGGAGAAGACTGAAACCGCCTTCTTCGGCGACTGGCTCCGCAGCGGCGACGTCGGCTATCTCGACGACGAGGGATTCCTGTACCTGACCGATCGCAAGAAGGACATGATCATCTCCGGAGGCGAGAACATCGCCTCCTCCGAGGTCGAGCGCATCATCTACGATCTGCCTGGAGTGCGCGAAGTCGCGGTGATCGGCCTTCGCGATACGCGCTGGGGCGAGCGTCCGGTCGCCGTCGTCGTGCTGGCCGAGGGCGCCAGCCTCGAGCTCCCCGCCCTCACCGATCATTGCCGCGCGCGGCTGGCGAGCTTCAAGGTGCCGAAACAGCTCGTCATCCGCGACAGCCTGCCGCGCAACCCGAGTGGAAAGATCCTCAAGCGCGTGCTGCGCGCCGAGCTGGAGACGTCTGAATGACGCAAGCGAATGCCAAGGTGACAAAGCTCAACCGCGTCGAGCGCAATGCCTGGACCAAGCAGAAGATCTTTGACGCCGCGACCAAGGTCGTCGGCAAGCATGGCTATGCGGAGGCCTCCGTCGCCCGCATCACGGAAGAAGCCGGCGTCGCGCAAGGCACCTTCTACAATCATTTCGAGAACCGTCAGGAACTGCTCGACCAGCTGTTGCCAAAGATCGGCCTCGACATGGTCGAGTTCATCCGCGCCCGCACCGGCACGGCGGATGCGGCGCGGCAGGAGATTGCGCGCTTCTCCGCCTTCTTCGACTTCATCCGCGAGGTGCCGGAATTCCTGCGCATCCTCAACGAGGCCGAGTTCTTTGCACCTCACGGCTACCAGAAACATCTCGACAACATCTCGGTCGCCTATGTCCGCATCTTGCGTCGCGCGCGAACGGCGTGCGCGATCCGGGATTACAGCGACGAGGAGTTCGAGGCCATCGTCCACATGCTGATGGGCGCGCGCGGCTATCTCAGCCGCCGCTATTCCTATTCGGAAGGCGGTGTCACCGCCGTGCCCGACCACGTCATCTCCGCCTATCGCAAGCTGATGACGCGCGGCCTCTTCACTGCATCCGGAGATCAGGACACGCCATGAACATCGCATCTCCGCAAGAGCCATTCGACCTCACTACTGCGGTCGCCGAGGGCGACATCCGCTGCCTGCTGATGGTGCTGGTGCACATGACCGGCGACGAGAAGTGGCTCGAACCGCCCTACCTGCCGAAGCGCGATATCCGCCTCATCCCCGATCCCGAGGCCGGCGTGCCACGGGAGACCCAGGACGAGATCCGCGCCGCAGTGGTCAGGCTGTTTGCCGATGGCACGCCGAAGCCTGTCGTCACCGATCCCGGCGACGAACTGCTGCTGAGGATGATGCGCGTCTGTCTCGGCGAGAACGTCGCGCCGGAATATGCGCCGCTGATGCGCGAGGAGATGGGTTTTGTGCCGCGTGAGCCGCGATGGACGAAGCGTCCCTCTGACGAGAAGCTTGCCCGCCAGCACGTCCTGATCGTGGGCGCCGGTGTCTGCGCCATCGCGCTCGGTGTCGCGCTCGGCCATCTCGGCATCCCCTACACCATTGTCGAGAAGAACGCCGAGCTTGGCGGCACCTGGTGGATCAACCGCTATCCCGGCTGCGGCGTCGATACGCCAAACCATTCATATTCGTATTCGTTCGGCTCGGGCAATGCGTGGACCCGCTACTTCTGCCAGCGCGAGGAGCTGCTCGGCTATCTGCTCAAGGTCGCGGACGAATACGGCATCCGCGATCATCTGCGCGTCAACACCGAACTGACCTCGTCGCGCTGGGACGACAGCAGGCAGCGCTGGATCTCGACGCTGAAAACCAAGGACGGCGAAGGGACCATCGAATCCACCGCGCTGGTCTCGGCCATCGGCCAGCTCAACGACCCCTCCCGTGCCCGCTTCAAGGGCGAGGAGGACTTCAAGGGAACGATCCTGCATTCGGCGCTGTGGTCGGACGACATCAAGCTCGACGGCAAGCATGTCGCGGTGATCGGCACCGGCGCGACCTCGATGCAGCTGGTGCCGTCGATCGCCGGCCGCGTCGCCTCGGTCACGGTCTATCAGCGCAGCGCGCAATGGGCGCGGCCGGTGAAGGGCTACGCCGATCCGATCAGCGAGGGCGCGCGCTGGCTGCTGGCGCACCTGCCGTTCTATGTGCAGTGGTACCGCTTCAACATGTTCTGGCGCTACGGCGACGGCCTGCTGCCGTTCCTGCGCAAGGACCCGGCCTGGCCGCACCCCGAGCGCGCGGTCAACAAGGGCAACGACCGGCACCGCCAGGAGCTGACCGACTTCATCCTCACCGAGTTGAAGGACCGGCCTGATCTAATCGCGAAATGCGTGCCGACCTATCCGCCCTACGGCAAGCGCATCCTGCTCGACAACAACTGGTTCAAGACCTTGCGGCGCGACAATGTCGAGCTCGTCACCGACGCGATCGATCATTTCGACGAGACCGGCATCGTTGCCGCCGACGGCAAGCACCGCCCCGCCGACATCATCGTGGTCGCGACCGGCTTCAAGGTGACGGAGATGGCAGCCCGCCTCAACATCACCGGCCGCGGCGGCAAGGATTTGCGGCAGGCCTGGGCCAACGACAATCCGACCGCCTTCCTCGGCCTCACCGTGCCGGGCTTTCCCAATTTCTTCTGCATGCTCGGCCCGAATTCAGGGCCGGCCCATGGCGGCAGCGTCATCTTCCAGTCGGAATGCCAGAGCCGCTACATCTCGGCCTGTCTCGCCGCCATGATCGAGCAAAACCTCGACGCCATCGACGTCCGCCAGGACGTGCTCGACGACTACGTCCAGAAGGTGGATGCCGAACACGAGGCCATGATCTGGACCCATCCCGGCATGAGCACCTACTACCGCAACTCGAGCGGCCGCGTGTTCTCGGCAATGCCGTGGCGGTTCGTGGATTACTGGCGCATGACGCACGACCCGGATCTCAGGCAGTACAGGCTGACGAAGGGGTAAGGCTCGAGGCGTTGATGCTGCCGCGATGACGGTGCACCCTCTGGATCGCTTCGCTACGCCGCCAGCCCACTCCCCACCGGCGCGAATTCCAGCCCGAGACTTTCCGCCACCGCCTTGTTGGTAATCCGCCCGCGATGGACATTCAGCCCGTTGCGCAAATGCGGATTCTCCAGCACCGCCGCAAAACCCTTGTTCGCCAGCATCAGGCCGAAGGGCAGAGTCGCGTTGTTCAGGGCCTGGCTCGAGGTTACCGGCACGGCGCCCGGCATGTTGGCGACACAATAGTGAACGACGCCGTCGACCTCGTAGGTCGGATCGGTATGCGTGGTCGCGTGCGAAGTCTCGAAGCAGCCGCCCTGGTCGATTGCGACGTCGACCAGCACGGCACCGGGCCGCATCGATGTCAGCATGTCGCGGGTGACGAGCTTCGGCGCGCTGGCGCCGGGCACGAGCACGGCGCCGATCACGACGTCGGCGGCGAACACCTCCTCCTCGACCGATTCGATGGTCGAGAAGCGGGTACGCACGCGTCCGGCAAAGAGATCGTCGAGCTCGCGCAGGCGCGGAATCGAGCGGTCGATCACGGTGACCTCGGCGCCGAGCCCAGCGGCCATGCGCGCCGCCTGCGTTCCGACCACACCACCGCCGAGCACGACCACGCGCGCGGGCTGCACGCCGGGCACGCCGCCCAACAGCAGTCCGCGGCCACCGGCCGAGCGCCTGAGCGCGGCGCCGGCGGCCTCGATGGCGAGGCGGCCGGCGACTTCGCTCATCGGCGCGAGCAGCGGGAGGTGACCGCTCGCGTCCGTGACGGTCTCATAGGCGATCGCGGTGCAGCCGGAGGCAAGCAGGCCCTTTGCCTGCTCCGGATCCGGTGCAAGATGAAGATAGGTAAACAGAATCTGGCCTTCCCGGAGCTGAGCCCACTCGCTCTTCTGCGGCTCCTTCACCTTCACGATCATGTCCGACCTGGCGAAGATATCGCGGGCGCTCTCGGCAATGGCAGCCCCTGCCCGCCGATACACCTCGTCGGACGCGCCGATGCCGGCGCCGGCGCCGGTTTCGACCGTGACCTGATGCCCGGCCGCGACATATTCGCGAACGGCGCCCGGGGTGAGCCCGACCCGATATTCCTGCACCTTGATCTCCTTGGGAACACCGACGCGCATCCTGAACTCCTTCGCCAACGGATTGATTCCGCTCCTCATCGTAGCGACGGGCCCGGTTTGGTTTCGTGCAAATATCCGCTAGTTTCGGCAGGCCCGCGCCGGTTTCCGGCGCCAAGGCGCCCATTCACGCTGGAAACGAAACCTTGGCCCTCGACCGGAAAGACCTCGCGATCCTCGCGGAACTCACGACCAATGCGCGTGCCAGCCACACCGAGCTTGCCAACAAGGTCGGGCTATCAAGCACGGCGCTGGCACGTCGGCAGAAGGTGCTCGAGGACGACGGCTACATTCAGGCCTATCAGGCCGCGCTCGACCTGGCGCAGTTCGGGCTCACCACCACCGTGCTGGTGCGGATCGCGCTGGAGAGCCAGAGTGACGAGGCGCTGAAGGCCTTCGAAGCGGAGGTGGTGAAATGCCCCTCCGTGGTGCGCTGCTTCCTGATGTCGGGTACCGACGACTACATCCTCATCGTGCTCGCCCGCGACATCCAGGATTTCGAGCGCATCCATCGCACCGAGCTGTCCCGCCTGCCGCGCGTCGCGCGCGTGCAATCGAGCTTCGCCCTGCGCGAAATCGTCAACCGCGCGGTGCCCACCGTGGTGTTCGGCGAAGCGAAGCGCTAGCCGGAATCATCCGGCGCTGCTGTCATCCAACTGTCATCGAATGTGCCGAGAGCTGTGCTTCTCGCACATTCGGGACACACCATGGACTATTTCAAGCGCTTCAACTTCCTGTTCGCCGCACCAATGTTCGACGCCGACGATCTCGAAGGCGTCCGCTTCAACCAGATCATCGAGGAGATCCAGCGCTCCGGCTTCGAGGTGGTTCGGGCCCGCAAGCTGGAGGACGCCGAGATGGCGGTGCAGACGGATGCCGCGATCGGCTGCATGGTGGTGGACTGGGGCAAGAAGGGCCTCGAAGGCAGGACCTCGGCGCTGATCAATCTGATGCGGCGCCGCGGCCTCGACTTCCCGATCATCCTCCTGATCCGGCGCAAGCGCTTCGAGGACCTGCCGGTCGAGGTGCTCGACTTCATCGACGGCTATGTCTTCCTGTCGGAGGAAACGCCGACCTTCATCGCCAAGAATTTGATCAGCCGGCTGAAGCAATATGCCGAGACGCTGAAGACGCCGTTCTTCGGGGCACTGGTCGACTATGCCGAGGAAGGCAACCAGCTCTGGACCTGTCCGGGCCACAATGGCGGCGTGTTCTACAACCGCAGCCCGATCGGCCGGGTCTTCGTCGAGCATCTCGGCGAATCCGTGTTTCGCGACGATCTCGACAATTCCGTGCTGGACCTCGGCGACCTCCTCACCCATGAGGGCCCGGCCCTGAAGGCGCAGAAGGAGGCCGCAGCGATCTTCGGCGCGGAGAAGACCTATTTCGTGCTCAACGGCACCTCGACCTCGAACAAGGTCGCGCTCGGCGCCCTCGTCACCGACGGCGATCTCGTGCTGTTCGACCGCAACAACCACAAGGCCGCCCATCACGGCGCGCTGATGATCAATGGCGGCATTCCGGTCTACGTCCCGACCGTCCGCAACGCCTGGGGACTGATCGGCCCGATGCGCTGGGACGTCCTCGACGAAAAGGCCCTGCGCGAGGCGATCCGCAACCATCCGCTCGTCACCGACAAGGACGCCTGGCGCAAGGAACGGCCGTTCCGCGTCGCCGTGGTCGAGCAGTGCACCTATGACGGATCCATCCACAGCGCCGAGATGATCATCAAGCGCATCGGCCATCTCTGCGAATACATCCTGTTCGACGAGGCCTGGGCCGGCTTCATGAAATTCCACCCGCTCTACGCCGGTCGCTTTGCCATGGGCCTTGCCAATCTTTCCCCGGAAGCACCGGGCATCATCGCGACGCAGTCGACCCACAAGCAGCTCGCGAGCTTCTCGCAGGCCTCACAGATCCACATCAAGGACCGTCACATCCGTGGCCAGAAGCGACGCGTCGAGCACCGCCGCTTCAACGAAAGCTTCATGCAGCACGCTTCCACATCCCCCTTCTATCCATTGTTCGCCTCTCTCGATGTCGGCGCGCAGATGATGAAGGGTCGCTCCGGCGAAGTGCTGTGGGACGACACGATCCGCCTCGGCATCGAGCTGCGCAAGAAGATCCGGGCGATGCGCCGGGAGTTCGAGGAGAAGGAGCAGAATCCCGATCGTCGCTGGTTCTTCGAGCCCTTCGTTCCCGACCGCGTCGCCATTCCCGACGTCAGCCACCCGGGCGCCGTGCACAACGTCGCCTGGGAGACGCTCTCCACCGACGAGCTCGCCACCAATCCCGCGCTGTGGCAACTCTCTCCGGATACCAACTGGCACGGCTTTCCCGATCTCGCGGAAGGCTTTGCCATGACCGATCCGAACAAGCTGACGCTGCTCACCCCCGGGTTCGACCGCGCGACCGGCGCCTATGCCGAGCACGGCATCCCCGCACCCGTTGTCGCCCAATATCTGCGCGAGAACCGCATCGTCCCCGAGAAGAACGACCTCAACTCCCTGCTGTTCCTGCTCACGCCCGGTGTCGAGGCGAGCAAGGCCGGCACGCTGATCTCCGGCCTCGTCGCGTTCAAGAGGCTGCATGACGACAATGCGCTGCTGGCGGACGCGATCCCGGAATTCCACCAGCGGCGGCAGGCGCGCTATGCTGGTGTGCGGCTACGCGATCTTTGCGGCGACATGCATCGCTTCTTCCGCGCTGCCAATGTCAGCCTGCTCCAGGCGAAGCAATTCATGCCCGAGCACATGCCCGAGATCGCGATGTCGCCCCGCGATGCCGCGCGCTATCTGTTCCGCAACGACGTCGATTATCTGCCGATCGAAGCGATCGCGGGCCGCATCGCCACGACGCCTTTCGTGGTCTATCCGCCCGGCATCGCCACCATCGTACCCGGCGAGCGCCTGACGGAACGGGCCAAACCGATGATCGATTACCTCAAGATGTTCGAAACCTGCTTCAACAACTTTCCCGGCTTCGACGTCGAAATCCAGGGCGTCTACAAGGAGGTCGATGCAAGCGGCCGCATTGGACTCTATACTTACGTCGTTGCCGAGTAGGTGCCGATGAACGAAACAGCCGTGCGCGTGAGTGACGAACCCGTCCTGGTCAGGCCGTCACGCGAGAGCGACGTCGAGGCGATGCTGGCGATCTATCGCCATCACGTCCGCAATGGCGTGCCGCGCGATGTCGAGGGAACCGGCGCACCCGAGCCGGACGATTTGCGCGACCGGCGCAAGAACCTGAAGCAGACCCGCCTGCCGCATCTGGTCGCGACCTTTCGCGGCGAGGTGGTCGGCTATGCCTACGCCGTGCTGTTCCGCAAGCGTCCGGCCTATCGCTACACGGCCAAGCACTCGATCTACGTCCATCACGCCCATCTCGGCCGTGGGGTCGGACGGCTGCTGCTGCAGGAACTGATCGACGCCTGCGCGGCGGCCGGCTTCCGCCAGATGATCGGCTATATCGATGCGGACAATGCGCCCTCGCTGGCGCTGCACGAGAAGTTCGGCTTCGCGCGCGCCGGCCTGCTCAGCGGCGTCGCCTATCGCCACGGCCGCTGGTCCGACACAGTCATGGTGCAGCGCTCGCTCGGCGCGGGCGTCACCGCGCCGCCGCCGGCAGCGGCACCCGGCCGGTGAGGCTTACGAGGGAAAGTCAGCCGGTCTGACGTGGATGCGATCGGCATGCAGCGACCAGTGACACAACGCCTGGTCCTTGCAAAACCGCGCCTTCGCCCGCTCCCTGGCTTCGTCCTCGTCGGCGGCATCGATCTCGAGCGTGCCCTGACAGACCTCGCTCTGCCGGCCGTACTCCCCGAGCACGTCCTTCATGAACCTGACGACATAAGTGGACATGGGACCTCCTGCTGCCCCGGCAGCACTCTAATCCCATTTAAGCTCTTGGGGGATGGAGATTTTGACGCGGATCAAGGCCGGCAAGGTTCCCGCCGCCCATTCAGGCAGCAGTCCGACCTCATGTGGTGATGTCGAGCAGCGACTTTTCCGTCTCGGAATAGGCCTGAATGACCTTCGCATTGGCAATGAAGCTGTACTTTGCGGCCGCCAGTTGCGCGAATTCGTTGGCGATATCGACATTCGGCGCTGCGACCAGGCCATCCTGGTTTGCGAAGGGAGCGCCTGGATCGGATTGTGCAGTATAGCTCGGCGACACCGTCGACACGGTCGCGATCGTGCCGCCGGGCGTCGAGCCGCTCGATTGGGACACCTGATCGACGCGCAGCGGCACATAAGCCGCGGGAAACGTCGGAGCGATGCCCGAACCGCCTGTCGCGGCCGATGAGCCCGATCCGGCCGACGCTGGCAGCGGGCCGGTCGTTTGAACGTTGGCGATGTTGCTCGCGGCAACGTTCACACGCAAACTCGCCGCGGAAAGTCCGGATGTCGCAATCGAGAAGATGCTCATGGACTTTCAATTACAGGACAAGTGATACGCGTTCACTTCCCCGATCGATAAGATGCGGCGCTTTGCCTTTGCCTCGCGCTAACCAATGATCGGAGCGCGCTGACCTCTGCGCCGCTACCCCGGCATCACCCCGAACGCCTGCTTGAAACGCGCCGCGTAAGCCGGCCAGACCTCGGGATTGATGATGCGCGGCGGGCGCTTGCCGTCGAGCGTGTCCAGCACCTGCTCGGCCGCGATGCGGCCCATGTTCTGGCGCGCCTCGATGGTCACGCCCGCGGTGTGCGGGCTCGCCAGCACGTTGTCGAACTGGAGCAGCGGATGCTCCGGTGGCGGCGGCTCCTTGGACCAGACGTCGAGGCCGGCACCGGCGATGCGCTTGTCGCGCAGCGCCTGGAGCAGCGCATCCTCGTCGTGGATGAAGCCGCGCGCCGTGGTGATGAAATAGGCATGCGGCTGCATCAGCGCAAACTCGCGCGTGCTGATCATGTTGCGGCTGCCCTTGTCGAGCGGACAGGAGATCGAGACGAAATCGGAGCGGCGCAAGAGCTCGTCGAGCTCGACCTTCTCGCCGCCCCGCTCGGCCATCACATCGGCGGAGAGATAGGGGTCATAGGCCAGCACCTTCATGCCGAGCAGCCCCTTGCACAACGCGGCAATGCGGCGGCCGACATTGCCGAGGCCAATGACGCCGACGGTCTTGTGCTCGACCTCGTTGCCGACGAGGTCGTTGCGGTTGACGTTGGCTTCCCGGCGCAGGCGGCGATCGGACTGGATGATGCGCTTGGACAGCGTCAGCATCATCGCCAGCGCGTGCTCGGCGACCGAATGGGCGTTGCCGCCGGACTGGTTGACGACCAGCACGCCCGCCTCGGTGCAGGCCTCGACATCGACGGGGTCGAAGCCCGCGCCGTTGCTGGAAACCAGCAGCAGGTTCGGCGTGCGCTTCAGGAAGGCGGCATCGACATGGAAATGCGGCGCGAGCTCGTCGCGGGCCGCGCCGATCTGGTAGACATGCGCCGCGCTCAGGATCGGCGCGTAGAAGTCTTCCGGGCTCTCGTTCTCGATGCGATCGAGCCGGACGTCGGGCCGCGCCTTCAGGATGTCGACATAGATCGGATTGGCCAGGTATTTGACGTAGAAGACGCGCTTGCTGTTGACGGACATCAGGACCCTTCCGGCTCTCTCGAAGGGCGACTTAAGGTCAGCGCGATGCGCTGCGTCCGTGCCTCCCTCCCATTTCTCGTTGTCGCCGCTTATGACATGGCGGTGCCGGCCACGGCAGGCCGTCTGGCGCAGATCACGGTGCCGGCCCGGACATGTTGACAATCCCGCCGGCTCCGTCAAGTTCGGCCGACAGCCGCGACGGCCGAAGAAGAAGCATGCGCGGCACGAGGGAGAACGCAATGGCGATTGCGCAACAGCAGACTTCGCCCCAGGTGGCACCGGGGGCCGGCGACAAGAGCTGGCACGGCATCGTCCTGCAAACCCTGAAGCGGAACGAGATCAGCCTCGTCCCCTACGTGCCCGACCGCGTGCTGACCCCGTTGATCTCGAACCTGCATGCCGATCCCTTCTTCACCACCTTCGCCACTGCGCGCGAGGAGGAGGCGGTCGGCATCGTTTCCGGCGCCTGGATGGGCGGTCGGCGCGGCGCGGTGCTGATGCAGACCTCGGGCTTTGCCACGCTCGCCAACGTGCTGGCCTCGCTTGCGGTGCCCTACCAGATCCCGCTGATCATGTTCGTCTCCGAGCGCGGCACGCTCGGCGAGTTCAACTACGGCCAGTCGCTGGTCTGCCGAACCATGCGCCCGGTGCTGGACTCGCTGGCGCTGGAGCACCACACCATCACCCGGCTCGACGAGCTCGAATTCATCACCGACCGCTCGATCAAGCAGGCCGTCACCACCCAGGCGCCGGTGGCCCTGATCCTCAATCCGCTGCTCACGGGCGGCAAGACATTCGACAAGTGAGCGCCTCCATGGATACGCGCAACACCAAGGTGATGAACCGCTTCGATGTGACCTCGCGCCTGATCGGAAAGCTCAAGCACGAGGAGGCCGTGATCGGCGGCATCGGCAACACCAATTTCGACCTCTGGGCCGCCGGCCACCGCCCGCAGAATTTCTACATGCTGGGCAGCATGGGGCTGGCCTTCCCGATCGCGCTCGGCGTGGCGCTGGCGCAACCCGACCGCCGCGTCTTCGCCCTCGAAGGCGACGGCTCGCTGCTGATGCAGCTCGGCGCGCTCTCGACCATCGCGACCCTGAAGCCGAAGAACCTCATCATGATCGTGATGGACAACGGCATCTACCAGATTACCGGAGCGCAGCCGACGCCTGCGGCGAGTGTCGCCGACATCGTTGCCATCGCCACCGGCTCCGGCCTTGCCAACAGCGCCTGGGCCGCGAACGAGGAGGATTTCGAACGGCTGGTCGAAGAGGCCATGTCCGCCGTCGAGCCCCATTTGATCGCCGTCCGCATCGACGACAAGCCGGGCGTCGGCACCACACGACGCGATCCCGTGCAGATCCGGGAACGCTTCATGCACGGGCTCGGCGTACGCGAGCCACTTTAACGTTTCGTCATTAACTACACGGCGATCTGATGCAGCGACGGTACCGGTCCGCTGCCGATCCGTGCTAAGCGGATCGGATGTCCATTTTGGTTCGATCCATTGCCTGGCTGCTCGCGGCTGCCGTCACTTTCGCCACACTCGGTCCCCCCGGCCTACGGCCCCATTCCGACCTCGGCCAGGACGGCGAGCATGCACTCGCATTCATCCTGGTGGGGCTGGCCTTCGGCCTTGCCTATCGGCGCCGGCGCCTGCTGATCGCAGCTGCCGCGGTGGTCCTGATCGGCGTGCTCGAGCTGATGCAATTTTGGGCACCCGGGCGCCACGCGCGGCTGGAGGATTTTCTGGTCGATGCGCTGACCGCCTGCACCGGCTTTGCGCTCGCGGCCGGAGCCGATTGGCTGTTCTCCCGGTTCCGCGCAAACCCTGCGGTAACGAGCGAAAGCCCCGCGGAGTGACACTCCGCAGGGCTCATCTTCTCAACACTTAGCAATGCGGCCGATCAGTCGATGATCTTGACGACGCGGCGGGTCCGCGGCTCGACGATCACACGGCGATCGTTCACGACCGCATAGCGATATTCGGTATAGTTCGGCACGGGGCGGAGCACCACGGTCGGTGGCAACGGCTCGCCCACCACGACGCGCTCCTCTACGACGACAGAGTCGCTGCGCGGAATGCCACCCAGCACCGCATTCGGAATTTCGAGACCCGCGCCGACCGCCGCACCGACGGTGCCGCCGACCATCGCGCCGATCGGACCGCCGATGTCGCCACCCGCACGCGCGCCGTCCCTGGCGCCCTGTTCGGTCGTCGACTGAGCAAAGGCCACACTCGACGCCAGCAGCGACGCGGCAGCCAACGAGATCGCAAGACGGGTTTTCATGTTGTTTGTCTCCAGTGATTGTCCTGCGCCTTCAACCGCCGCGCCGGATCATTGTTCCGGTTCCCGGGAGCCGAAGGATGCGGCAAAACTGGAGACTGTTACCGCGTAACAGTTACGCCACGGCGATCTCGTGGCCCGCCATAAGTTCCAGCGCCCGCACCATCGCGGAATGATCCCAGGCCTTGCCGCCATGCGCGGTGCAGGACGAGAACAATTGCTGCGCCACCGCCGTGCTCGGCAGCGACAGGCCCAGCGCGCGCGCGCCTTCGAGTGCAAGATTGAGATCCTTCTGGTGCAGCTCGATCCGGAAACCCGGATCGAAATTGCGCTTCACCATCCGCTCGCCATGCACCTCGAGGATGCGCGAGGAGGCAAAGCCGCCCATCAGCGCCTTGCGCACCAGCGCAGGGTTCGCACCGGCCTTGGACGCGAACAGCAGCGCCTCGCTCACGGCCTCGATCGTCAAGGCCACGATGATCTGGTTGGCGACTTTCGTGGTCTGGCCGTCACCATTGGCGCCGACATGGGTGACGTTCTTGCCCATCCTGTCGAAGATCGGTTTCATGGTGCCGAAGGCCCGCTCCGGGCCGCCGACCATGATGGTCAGACTCGCAGCTTTCGCGCCGACCTCCCCGCCCGACACCGGCGCATCGAGATAGTCCGCTCCCAGTGCCTCGATCTTCTTGGCAAACTCCTTCGTCGCCAGCGGCGAGATCGAGCTCATGTCGACGACGATCTTGCCCTTGGAGATGCCGCTCGCAACGCCGTCCTTGCCGAACAGCACGGCCTCCACATGCGGCGTATCCGGCACCATGATGATGACGGCGTCCGCCTCCTCCGCGACCTCCTTGGCCGATTTGCATGCGATGCCGCCCGCGGCAATCAGCTCGGGCGCGACCGGCGCAACGTCGTGCAGGAGCACGCGATGGCCCGCGGCCAGAAGATGGCCGGCCATCGGCCGTCCCATGGTGCCAAGTCCGATGAAGCCAATGTCGATCATGTCAAATCATTCCTCTTTGTTCAGGCTAAGTCGATCCGCGGACTCGGTGCGCCTCTTCCGCTTGCGGGAGAGGTCGGCGCGAAGCGCCGGGTGAGAGTTCTGTCCGCATTGGGATTATGGACGCATCTCACGAGCCCCATTGCGGAGGCACCCTCACCCCAGCCCTCCCCCGCAAGCGGGAGAGGGAGCCCACCGTGACCGTGGCTATGACTACGTCTCGAAGGTCTGCGCGGCATGCCAGGAGAGGCCTTCCAGCGTCGTGGTGCGCGGCTTGTACTCGCAGCCGATCCAGCCGCGATAGCCGATCGCGTCGAGATGGCGGAACAGGAAGGGATAGTTGATCTCGCCGGTGCCGGGCTCATGACGGCCGGGATTGTCGGCGAGCTGGATGTGGGCGATCTCCGGCAGGTATTCCTGCATGGTGCGGGCGAGATCGCCCTCCATGATCTGCATGTGATAGATGTCGTACTGGACGAACAGGTTGTTCGACCGCACCTCCGAGATCAGCTGGATCGCCTGCTCGGTGCCGTTGAGGAAGAAGCCGGGAATGTCGAGCGTGTTGATCGGCTCGACCAGCAGCTTGATGTTTTCCCGCGCCAGCGTCGAGGCCGCAAAGCGCAGGTTTCCCACCAGCGTCTCCTGAAGCTCGCGCGGGTCGGCATCGGCAGGCGCGATGCCGACGAGGCAGTTGAGCTGCTCGCAATCAAGCGCCTTGGCATAGTCGATGGCGCGGAACACGCCGTCGCGGAATTCGGCGGTGCGGTCAGGCAGGATCGCGATGCCGCGCTCGCCGCCGGCCCAGTTACCGGCGGGGAGATTGTGCAGCACTTGCGTCAGCCCATGCGCCTCAAGCTGCTCGCGCAGCTGCGCCTTGTCGAAATCATAGGGAAAGAGATATTCGACCCCCGAGAAGCCCGCCGCCTTCGCCGCAGCAAAGCGGTCGAGGAACGGCATCTCGTTGAAGAGCATGGTGAGGTTGGCGTCGAATTTCGGCATGATGCTTCTTCCCCTATTCTGCCGGCTGCAGCACGCCGGGCTTCTTGGTTCCGACCTCGTCGAGGGCCAAGTCCAGCACCTCCTCGAACTCGACGATGTTATCGATCTCGGTGCCCATCGCGATGTTGGTGACGCGCTCGAGAATGAACTCGACGACGACAGGCACGCGGTGCTTGGCCATCAGCTCTCGCGCGGTCGCGAACGCGGCCTGAGTATCCTTCGGGTCGGTGACGCGGATCGCCTTGCAGCCGAGCCCTTCGGCCACCGTGACATGATCGACGCCGTAAACGCCGATCTCCGGGGAGTTGATGTTCTCGAAGGAGAGCTGGACATGGTAGTCCATGTCGAAGCCGCGCTGGGCCTGGCGGATCAGGCCGAGATAGGAATTGTTCACGACGACGTGGATATAGGGCAGATTGAACTGCGCCCCGACCGCAAGCTCCTCAATCAGGAACTGGAAGTCGTAATCGCCTGACAGCGCGACGATCTCGCGTTCCGGACACGCCGCACGCACGCCGAGCGCAGCGGGCAGCGTCCAGCCGAGCGGCCCGGCCTGCCCGGCATTGATCCAGTTGCGCGGCTTGTAGACACCGAGGAATTGCGCGCCGGCAATCTGCGACAGGCCGATCACGGTGACGTAGGTGGTGTCGCGGCCGAACGCCTTGTTCATCTCCTCGTAGACGCGCTGCGGCTTGATCGGGACGTTGTCGAAATGGCTCTTGCGCAGCATCGTCTTCTTGCGGTCGCGGCAGGCCGCAGGCCACGCCTGGCGCTCGCGAAGCCTGCCGGACCGCCGCCACTCCCTGGCCACAGTGACGAACATCTCGAGCGCGGCCTTGGCGTCCGAGACGATGCCGAGATCGGGATTGAACACGCGGCCGATCTGCGTCGGCTCGATGTCGACGTGAACGAATTTGCGGCCCTTGGTGTAGGTCTCGACCGAGCCGGTGTGGCGGTTGGCCCAGCGGTTGCCGATGCCGAGCACGAAATCGGATTCGAGCATCGTGGCATTGCCATAACGGTGGCTGGTCTGAAGGCCGACCATGCCGGCCATCAGCACGTGATCGTCGGGGATCGCGCCCCACCCCATCAGCGTCGGCACGACAGGCACGTTGGTGATCTCGGCGAATTCGACCAGCAGGTCCGAGGCATCGGCATTGATGATGCCGCCACCGGCGACGATCAGCGGCCGCTCGGCGGCGTTGAGCATCTCCAGCGCCTTCTCGACCTGCTTGCGGGTCGCCGTGGGCTTGTACACCGGCAGCGGCTCATAGGTCTCGTCGTCGAACTCGATCTCGGCGAGCTGCACGTCGAGCGGCATGTCGATCAGCACCGGCCCGGGCCTCCCTGAGCGCATCACATGAAACGCCTGGCTGAACACGCGGGGCACCAGCGCCGGCTCGCGCACCGTCACCGCCCATTTGGTCACGGGCTTTGCGATCGACTCGATGTCGACGGCCTGAAAGTCTTCCTTGTAGAGCCGTGCCCGCGGTGCCTGTCCGGTGATGCACAGGATCGGAATGGAATCGGCGATCGCCGAATAGAGCCCCGTGATCATGTCGGTGCCCGCCGGCCCCGAGGTTCCGATGCAGACGCCGATATTGCCGGCCTTGGCGCGCGTGTAACCCTCGGCCATGTGCGAGGCGCCCTCGACATGCCGCGCCAGGATGTGGCGGATAGAGCCGCGCTTCTTCAGCGCCGAGTAAAGCGGATTGATCGCGGCACCGGGAACCCCGAAGGCGGTGGAGATGCCTTCCTTCTCCAGAATCCGCACGGCAGCATCAACGGCTCGCATCTTCGCCATATCCGACCTCGCTTGTTTCACGTCAGCGAGCGAGATCATCAGGCGCGAGAGATGCGATCTCAACGAGATCGATTTTATTTTCCACGATGCGGCAGCCGCGGAAAAATCGTGGTCGCCTCAAGCGGTTAAGTCGAGATATCGGTGAAAGCCACTCACTCGAACAGCGGCGCCAGCTCCATCTGCGGCACCAGCACCAGGCCCTTGTCGGTGATGCGAATTTCCGGAATGACCGATAGCGGAATCAAATTGAAGCCCATGTAGGCGATGGTGCAGCCGGCCTCGGCCCATTCCTTCTTCAGTACCTTGACCTCCTCGGCCACCTCGGTGACGCGCTTGTCGGACAGCAGCCCCGCGATCGGCAGCGGAACCAGCGCCCTCACCTTGCCGTCGGCGACGACGCAGACGCCGCCCTGCTGCTCCCTGATCGCCGCGATCGCGACCTGCATGTCCGCCTCGTTGGTGCCGGCGACAATGATATTGTGGCTGTCATGCCCGACGCTGGAAGCAACCGCGCCGCGCTTCAGGCCAAAATCCTTCAGCAGACCGTAGGCGACGTTGCCCGCCGATTTGCCGTGGCGCTCGACCACTGTGACGAAGCAGAGGCCGTAGCGCGCGAACAGCGACGGCCAGTCCTTGGCCGGCTCGATCGCAACCTTCTCGTGGATCAGGGTGATGCCCGGCAGCGCGGTCTTGATCGCGTTGACGGTGCAGGCCTTCGCCGGCAGCTCCGGCGTCAGCTTCATCGTCTTCGGCAATTTCACCGTCGCATAAGCCGCCTTCGGATATTGGTAGCGCTGCGACAGCGCCTGATCGAGGCGACCAGTGATCTTGCCGCGCTCGACCACGAGCTCACCGCCATACCAGGTGCATTGCGGCTTGAGCTGATCGTCCATCAGCACGAGATCGGCACGGCGGCCGCCGCCGAGGCCACCGATGTCGCCATCCATGCCGAAGCGCGTGGCGCCATGGAGCGAGCCCATCGACCAAGCCTGCTCCGGCGACATCCCCGCCTTCACCGCCTCACGAACCACCCAGTCGAGCCCAAACAGCAGCAAATCGTCGGCGTCGCGGTCGTCGGTGCACACGGCCGTACGCTTGTGCGAGGCACCGAGCTCGGTGATGGTGCGGATCGCCTGCGGCAGCGAATGCCAGGGCGTGGTCGGCGGCCCCCCGCGCAAGAACACCCAGACGCCGGCATCGAGCAGATCGTCGGCGATGTCGCGGTCGATCGCCTCATGGGTGTCGGTGACGCCCGATGCCGCATAGGCCGCGACGAATTCGCGGCCGTAGACATGGCCGGACACCGGTCGCCCGCGTTTCAGCGCTGCGGCGAGGATCGCGTGGCTGCGCTCGTCGCCCATCGTCACCGGCACGAAATCCATCTTCTCGCCGAGCGCGACCGCTTCCGGCCAGCGGTCGAACAGTCCGGCGATCTTGTCCGGTGTGAGATCGCCGCCGGCTGTTTCCAATTCGGCCGAGGTCGCAGGAACCGTGCTCGGCACCGTCAGGAAGATCGAGAGCGGCGCCTCGCGCGCGTCCTCCAGCATTGCTTCGACGCCGGCGACGTCCATGACGTTGCCGATCTCGTGGCTGTCGCAGAAGATCGTGGTGGTGCCGTTCAGCAGTGCGGCCTCGGCGTAGGCGCAGGCCGTGACCATCGAGGACTCGATGTGTATGTGTGGATCGACCAGACCCGGCGCGATGATGCCGCCTGCAGCGTCATAAACCGCAACGTTGCTCCACACCTTTCTGGCCGCTCCGGCCGGCTTCACGGCGGCAATGCGCCCGCCGGTGATCCAGACCTCGCGGTTCGCATGAATACGCTCCGAATAGGTCGAGAGCACCCGGCCCCCGGTGACGACGAGTTCCGGCGCGGCCCGCGCGGAAGCGACATCGGCCAGACGCCGGGTCATCGCATGCAGCGGTGCGACGGCAAAACGGGTAAGTTTGGTCATCGGAACCCTCGCGTGGCGTTACGGCCCAGCGATGGTTACGCTCCGCGCCAGACCGGGCAAGCGCAAATATGATGGCAGGCTCTGCTCACGCCTTAGGCGCCGAGCCGCTCGCCGCCCCCGATCTTGCAGGCCTGCGCGGGTTCCGCCTTCTCGGCGGTGCTTCGGCAGCAGGCTTGACCCGAATCCGCATCGACCGGCCCTTCGACTCGTCGATCTCGAACGAATTCGTCTTGCGCACGAGGTCACTCAGCTTGCGGAAGCCGAACGTTCTCGGATCGAAATCGGACGCCAGATTGGCGAGCTGCCGTCCGACTTCACCGAGCGCAACCCAGCCGTCCTCACTCTCCATCTGGGTGATGACCTTCTTGATGATGGGCGTGGCGGCATCGAGCGGCTGAAGCGGTGCAGGCCCCGACGCGGCGCCTTGGGTGGTGGTCGTGCCGGCAAGCAGGTTCTCTGTGTAGACGAACCTTCGGCAGGCCTGCCTGAAGCTTTCCGGCGTCTTCTGCTCGCCGAACCCAAAGACATCGATGCCCTGCTCCCGGATGCGGGCGGCCAGACGGGTAAAGTCGCTGTCGGACGACACCAGGCAGAAACCATCGAACCGTCCGCTGTGCAGCAGGTCCATCGCGTCGATGACAAGGGTGATGTCCGACGCGTTCTTTCCGGTCGTGTATGCGAACTGCTGCTGCGGTATGATGGCGTGTTTCGACAGGATGTCAGCCCAGCCCCTGGAACGCGCATTGGAGAAATCGCCGTAGATGCGGCGGACGCTGGCCTCGCCGATCTTGGCAATCTCCTCGAACAGCCCATCCGCGATCTTGGCAGAGGCGTTGTCGGCATCGATCAGGACGGCGAGACGGGGCGAGCGGAGTTCTGACGGCATGGCGTTTCCTCAACAAGCTGGAGGCAGCATCTAGAAGACGCACACGGCAGAACGGTTAATCCTCGTTCGCCTTGAAGCGCCCGAGGCCCTTTAGCACGAAGGGCGCCAGCAGCGCGATCAGCGCGATGCCGAGCAGCGTCGCCGAGATCGGGCTCTGCAGCAGCGTCATGGGATCGCCGAGGCTGATCGCGAGCGCGCGGCGGAGCTGGCTCTCGGCGATCGGGCCGAGGATCAGGCCGACGACGACCGGCGCGATCGGAAAATCGAACCGGCGCATCAGGAAGCCGAGCACGCCGAAGCCGGCCAGCATCGACAGCTCGACCACCGACGGCTTTGCGGCGATGGTGCCCATGGTCGCGAACACGAGGATGCCGGCATAGAGCCAGGGCTGCGGGATCGCGAGCAGCCGCACCCACAGGCCGACCAGCGGCAGGTTGAGCACCAACAGCATCACGTTGGCAATGAACAGGCTGGCGATCAGGCCCCACACGAGGTCGGGCCGTTCGGCGAACAGCAGCGGCCCCGGGTTGAGACCGTATTGCTGGAAGCCCGCCAGCATCATCGCGGCGGTCGCCGAGGTCGGCAGTCCCAGCGTCAACAGCGGCACCAGCGTGCCGGCGGCGGAGGCGTTGTTGGCGGCTTCGGGGCCGGCGACGCCTTCGATCGCGCCCTTGCCGAATTCTTCGGGATATTTTGTGAGACGCTTCTCGGTCGAATAGGACAGGAAGGTCGGGATCTCCGCGCCGCCCGCCGGCAGTGCGCCGATCGGGAAGCCGAACATGGTGCCGCGCAGCCACGGCTTCCACGACCGCTTCCAGTCTTCCTTCGTCATCCACAGCGAGCCGCGCACCGGCTCGAGCTTCTCCTCGCTGTGGTGACGGCGCGACGCAACGTAGAGCGCCTCGCCGACCGCGAACAGGCCGACCGCAAGCGTCGTCACCTCGACGCCATCGAGCAGTTCAGGAACGCCGAACGCAAGCCGGGCCTGCCCCGTCAGCTTGTCGATGCCGACGAGACCGAGCGTCAGACCGATGAACAGGCTGGTCAGACCGCGGATCGGGGAATCGCCGAAGGTCGCCGACACCGTGACGAAGGCGACGCACATCAGCGCGAAATAATCCTCAGGGCCGAAGCGCACCGCGAAATCGACCAGCCAGGGCGCGAGGAACGCAAGACCGATGGTGGCGATGGTGCCGGCGACGAAGGAGCCGATCGCGGAGGTCGCGAGCGCGGGACCGCCGCGGCCCGCCTTGGCCATCTTGTTGCCTTCGAGCGCGGTCGCCATCGAGGCGCTCTCGCCGGGCGTGTTGATCAGGATCGCAGTGGTCGAGCCGCCATACATGCCGCCGTAATAGATGCCGGCGAACATGATCAGCGAGCCGCCGGGATCGAGCTTGTAGGTGACGGGCAGCAGCAGCGCGACGGTCAGCGCGGGGCCGATGCCCGGCAGCACGCCGACCGCCGTGCCGAGAAACACGCCGATCAGCGCATAGAGCAGGTTCACAGGCTGAATGGCGACGGCCATGCCGTGTGCCAGCGCCGCAAAAGTGTCCATCACAGCAGTCGCTCCAGCGGCCCGGTCGGAAGGCTCAGCGTCAACAGCCGGTCGAACGCGAGATAGATGAGGGTCGACATCACGAGGGCGATGATGCCGTCGACGAGGATGGCGCGGCGCCCGAAGGCCGCCGAGGTCGTCACGAACAGCGCCGACGTCGCCAGGATGAAGCCGCCGCCGAAGCCGATGATGGCGATCAGCAGCGCGAGGCCGATGAGGATCAACACCACCGGCACGGGGTCGGCACTCTCGCGCGCCGGCAGATTGCCGCGCAGCGCATCGATGAAATTGCCGATCGCAAGCAGCGCAAGGCCGCAGGCGACCACGACCGGCATCGCCTCCGGCCCCATCCCGTACATCGCGGTGGATGACAGGCCGCGCGCGTCGAAGACCAGCACCGCGGCGAGGCCTGCGAGCAAGGCCGCGATGACGATGCCGGCGCGATCGACGCGCCGCGGCGGCCGGGCCGGATCGCCCGAGCTCATGACTTGACCAGACCGACCGATTTCAGCACGTCGGTCACGCGCACGGTTTCCTTCTTCAGGAAGTCGGCGAAGGCGTCGCCGCCGAGATAGGCGTCCTCCCAGCCCTTCTGCTTGAGGATCTCCTTCCAGGCGTCCGACTTCACCATCTTCTCGACGGCATCGCTCAGCGTCTTCTTCTGCTCCGGCGTGATGCCGGGAGGCGCGACGACCGAGCGCCAGTTGGCGATCACGAGGTCGATGCCTTGCTCCCTAAAGGTCGGGATGTCGCTGCCCGGGATGCGCTTCTCCGAGGTCACGCCGATCGCGCGCAGCTTGCCGGACTTGATCTGCCCTTCATATTCGCTGAGGCCCGAAATACCCGCGGTGACCTTGCCGCCGAGGATCGCCGCCAGCGACTCGCCGCCGCCGGAGAACGGGATGTAGTTGATCTTCTTGGCGTCGGCGCCGACGGCGCCGGCAAACAACGCCGCCATCACATGGTCGACGCCACCGGCCGAGCCGCCGGCAAAGGTCACCTTGGCGATGTCGGCCTTCACCGCGGCGGCGAGATCCTGTGCATTCTTGATCGGCGAATTCGCGGGCACCACGATCACCTGGATTTCCTCGGTGAGGCGCGCGATCGGCGTCACCTGCTCGAGCGTGACCGGCGACTTGTTCATGGCGAGCGCCCCCACCATGACGAAGCCGTTGACCATCATCTGGTTGCCGTCGCCCTTGGCACCATTGACGAATTGCGCGATGCCGACGCTGCCGCCCGCGCCGGGGACGTTGGTCACCTGCACGCTGCGCGCGACACCGGAGGCCACCAGCGCCTGCTGCATCGAGCGCGCGGTCTGGTCCCACCCGCCGCCCGGAGCCGCCGGCGCCATCAGCTTGAGCTCGAGCTGCTGGGCAAAGGACGGCGTCGCCGCCGCAAGGGTCAGCGCGACGGCTGCGCCGGCAAGGCGCGCAAAAAATCGGGACATAAGGGCATCTCCAGGCTCATGCGGACGTTTGCCGCATTGTGTCGTTTGGTCGCATATCAACCAAAACGGCCGATGCTGTCCAGCCATCCCCCAGGAGTTTTGGGTCAGCGGGGCGTCGGGATCACCCCACCGAGGGCAGCCGTCAGTTCGGCGGCGACATCCCGGACGATTTGCCCGATTTCCGGCAACCTCTGATCGGTCAACCGGCTGGTCATGCCGGAGACGGAAATCGCCGCGAGCGGCTCGGCGCAGTCGTTGTAGACTACCGCCGCAATACAGCGCAGGCCCATGCAGGCCTCCTCGTCGTCGAGCGCAAAGCCCTGCTGGCGGATCTTTTCGAGCTCCCGGAACAGGTCGCTCGGCCGCACGATCGATTTCTCGGTCAGGCGGGGCATGCCGTGATGGCGGATGACGGCGCCGACGTCCTCGTCCGAATAGGTCGCGAGCACCGCCTTGCCGACGCCCGAGGTCACCATGGCGACGCGGCCGCCGACCTGGGTCAGCGAGCGCATGATCTCGCGACTCTCCATCCGGGTCAGCACGATGATGAACTCGTCGTCGACCACCGCGAGGTTGGCGGTCTCGCGAGTGAGATCGCGCAGCTTGCGCAGGTACGGAATCGCCTGCGTGGAGAAATTGCGCCGCCGCGCAAAGCTCGCACCTACCGTGAAGGCGCGGGAGCCGACGTGCCATTTGGATTCGGCGCGATCGAACTGGACGAAGCGGCGGCTTTCCAGCGTCGCAAGCAGGCGGTGCACGGTCGAGGTGGACAATCCTGTGCAGATCGCCAGATCGCTCAGGCGGTAGCCTGCGTCGTCCTCAGCCAGCGTTTCCAGGATCGACAGCGCACGATCAACCGACTGCACGCCGCCGTCGCGTGTCTCAGGCTCATGGTCGGCCGTGGATTTCGGCTCGACGGTCCTGCGGCGGATCACGTTTTTCCTCATCGCGACCTGCATATCAGCCAGTCAGACGATCGACGCTCGTGCCGTGAAACTTTCCCGCATCATGGGAAATGTCGCCCCGGTCTTCGCCGGAGCGACATCTTGTGTTGACGGCTCAGAGCAGCCCTGCTCCGCGCGCCCATTTGTACTTGGCGCCCAGCACCTCGACCGGCAGCTCGGTCGAATAGGCGTAGGCCGGGATGCCGTTCTGGTAGAGATACTCGGCGGCTTCCTCGACCTCGACGTCGCCGGCGAGCGAGGCGACGATCGGCTTCACAAAACCCTTGGCCTCCATCTCCTTCTTCACCTCGACCATGTTGCGGGCGAACACCATCGGCGGCGTGACGATGGTGTGCCAGTAGCCGAGGATCAGCGAGTGGATGCGCTCGTCCGACAGGCCGAGCTTCACGGTGTTGACGTAGGTGATCGGGGGCTCGCCGCCGGTGATATCCACGGGATTTCCGGCCGCGCCGAACGGCGGGATGAACTTGCGGAAGGCCGCATCGAGATCCGGCGGCATCGACATCAGCGACAGGCCATTGTCGACGCAGCTATCCGACAGCAGCACGCCCGAGCCGCCGGCACCGGTGATGATCAGCACGTTCTCCCCCTTCGGCGTCGGCAGCACCGGCACGCCACGGGCGAATTCGAGCAGCTGCCGCAGGCTGCGGGCGCGGATCACGCCCGACTGCGCCAGCACGTCCTCGTAGATCTTGTCGTTACCGGCGAGCGCGCCGGTGTGCGAGGACGCCGCCTTGGCGCCGGCCGAGGTGCGGCCGGCCTTGAGCACGACGACCGGCTTCTTCTTGGAGACGCGCTTGGCGGCTTCCGCGAAGGCGCGGCCGTCCTTGAGATCTTCGCAGTGCTGCGCGATCAGGTTCGTGTTTGGGTCCTGCTCGAAGAAGGCGAGCAGATCGTCCTCGTCGATATCCGACTTGTTGCCGAGACCGACGATGGCGGACACGCCCATCTTGGCCGAGCGCGAGAAGCCGATGATGGCCATGCCGATGCCGCCCGACTGCGATGACAGCGCCGCGTGGCCCTTGACGTCATAGGCCGTGCAGAAGGTCGCGCAGAGATTGGCGGGCGTATAATAGAAGCCGTAGATGTTCGGCCCCATCAGGCGGATGTCGTACTTCTTGCCGACCTCGACGATCTCGGCCTGAAGCTCCGGCGCACCGGCCTCCGCGAAGCCCGACGGGATCAGCACCGCACCCGGGATCTTCTTCTCGCCGCACTCGGTGAGCGCCGCCGCCACGAACTTGGCGGGGATCGCGAACACGGCGGTGTCGATCACACCAGGCACGTCCTTGACGCTCTTATAGGCCTTGTAGCCGAGGATCTCGGCGGCCTTGGGATGGATCGGATAAATGTCGCCCTTGTAGCCGCCGTTGATGAGGTTCTTCATCACGGAGTTGCCGATCTTGCCGTCCTCGGCGGAAGCGCCGACCACGGCGACCGCCTTCGGCTGCATGATACGGCTCATCGCCGCGACGATCTCCTCGGTCGGACGCGGCTTCGGCTTCGGCACATAGGCGAAGTCGACGACGATGCGCACGTCGGCGGCGGTCGCGCCCTTCGCCGTCGCAAACACCGGATTGAGGTCGAGCTCGACGATCTCAGGGAAATCGGTGACGAGCTGCGATACCTTGACGATGACGTCGGCGAGCGCCGTGCGGTTCACCGCCTCGCCGCCGCGAACGCCTTTCAGGATCTCATGTGCCTGGATGCCGTCGAGCATCGAGAGCGCGTCTTCCTTGGTCGCGGGCGCGAGGCGGAAGGTGATGTCCTTGAGCACTTCGACCAGCACGCCGCCGAGGCCGAAGGCGACCAGCTTGCCGAACGAGCCGTCGGTAATCGAGCCGACGATCACCTCGGTGCCGCCGGCCAGCATCTGCTGCACCTGGACGCCCTCGATCTTGGCATCGGCCTTGTACTTCTTGGCGTTGGACAGAATGGTCTCGTAGGCCTTCTCGGCGTCTTCAGCATTCTTGAGGCCGACGATGACGCCGCCGGCCTCGGTCTTGTGGAGGATATCCGGCGAGACGATCTTCATCACGACCGGGAAGCCCATCGCGGAGGCCATCTTGCCGGCCTCGCCGGCCGACTTGGCCACGCCTTCCTTCGGCACCGGAATGCCGTAGGCGTCGCAGACCAGCTTGCCTTCCGGGGCCGTCAGGCTGGTGCGGTTGTCCGCCTTGACCTGGTCAAGCACCTTGCGGACGGCATCTTTGGAATTGGACATGTGGCTTCTCCCTTGACCTCAGTTCGTTCTTTGCAAAGCGCGCGCGTGGTTGCGGCTGCCCGTGATGCTTGCCATTCGCCGCGCTCTGTTCCATGTCGCGGGTCGGAGCGGCATAAAACCTGAGACTACTCCGCCGCTTTGGATCAAAAATGGCTGGCGATGGCATTTGGTATGCCAGAAGCCAACTTGTCAAGCTGCTGCGTTGCTTGGAACGCCGCAAAAAATAGCCGCCTTGACATTCTGGCATGTGGTATGCCAAAAACTTTCCCGTTAATATTCCTGTAAAAGACGACTCCCACTGGAGGAGATTCGTCGTGTCACTACGGAAACCAACCAAGGCGTTGCCGCACATGGCCGAGGCAGACATCGCAATCGTTCGCATTGCCCCGGAGAGCAGCTTCAAGAACAAGGCGTATGACGCCTTGAAGGAAGCCATCCTCAAGATGGACATCTACTCGACGCCCGAGCCGGTGATGCTCGACGAGCGCGCATTGTCCGAACGCCTGGGCGTCAGCCGCACCCCGATCCGCGAAGCCATCGCGATGCTGGAACAGGACGGCTTCGTGAAGACGGTGCCGCGCCGCGGCATCATGGTGGTGCGCCGGACCAAGAGCGAGATCGTCGATATGATCCGCGCCTGGGCGGCGCTGGAGAGCATGGCCGCGCGCCTCATCACCACCACCGCGCGGAAGAAGGACATCACGGCGCTGCGCGACTTCTTCAAGGATTTCGGCAAGGACCGCCTGCCCGAGGATCATGTCGAGGAATATTCCAAGGCCAACATCGCCTTCCATCAGGCGCTGATCTCGCTGTCGGAATCCCCCGTGCTGGTCGATCTCACCAACGACCTCCTGCTGCACGTGCGCGGCTATCGCCAGTTGACGATCGGACGCAAGGACCGCACCGCGACCTCGCTGCCCGAGCATCTTGCCATGATCGAGGCGCTGGAGGCGCGCGACACCGAGCTCGCCGAGAAGCGCGCCCGCGACCACACCCTCGGCCTTGCCGCTTACGTCGAAGCGCACGGCCAGGAACTCTTCTAGCAACGTTCACCAGAAGGGCGAAAAACTCGCCCCAGTATTGAGACCAGGGAGACAAGGCCCATGCTGAACACCGCGACCAAGTCCGAGGCACCGGGCACCGAGCAGGAGCTGACGGATGGCTTCCATCTCGTCATCGACGCGCTCAAGCTGAACGGCATCAACACCATCTATAATGTGCCGGGCATCCCGATCACGGATTTGGGCCGCATGGCGCAGGCCGCCGGCATTCGCGTCATCTCCTTCCGCCACGAGCAGAACGCCGGTTACGCCGCAGGCATCGCCGGCTATCTCACCAAGAAGCCCGGCGTCTGCCTCACGGTATCCGCGCCCGGCTTCCTCAACGGTCTCACCGCGCTCGCGCACGCCACCACCAACTGCTATCCGATGATCCTGGTCTCCGGCTCCTCCGAGCGCGAGATCGTCGACCTGCAGCAGGGCGACTATGAGGAGATGGACCAGCTCGCCATCGCCAAGCCGCTGTGCAAGGCGGCCTATCGCGTGCTGCACGCCCAGGACATCGGCATCGGCTTCGCGCGCGCCATCCGCGCCGCGGTCTCGGGCCGTCCGGGCGGCGTCTATCTCGACCTGCCGGCAAAGCTGTTCGGCCAGGTGATGAACGCCGAGGCCGGCCAGAAATCGCTGGTCAAGGTGATCGACGCCGCGCCTGCGCAGATCCCCTCACCCGCTTCGGTCAAGCGCGCGCTTGACGTGCTCAAGGCGGCAAAGCGTCCGCTCATCATTCTGGGCAAGGGCGCGGCCTACGCGCAGGCCGACGAGGAGATCAAGAGCTTCGTCGAGAAGAGCGGCGTGCCGTTCCTGCCGATGAGCATGGCCAAGGGCCTCCTCCCCGACACCCATCCGCAGTGCGCCGGCGCGGCCCGCTCGACGGTGCTGAAAGAGTCCGACGTCGTGCTGCTGATCGGCGCGCGGCTGAACTGGCTGCTCTCGCACGGCAAGGGCAAGAGCTGGGGCGAAGCGCCCAAGAAGTTCATCCAGGTCGACATCGAGCCGCGCGAGATGGATTCCAACGTCGAGATCGTCGCGCCCGTCGTCGGCGACATCGGCTCGGTCGTCTCCGCCTTCAACCAGGCGATGGGGGCAGGCTGGACCGCCCCGCCCGCCGAATGGACCAAGGCGATCTCGTCCAAGCGGGAAGAGAACGTCGCCAAGATGGCGCCGAAGCTCATGAACAACAAATCGCCGATGGACTATCACGGCGCGCTCGGCGTCTTGAAGAACGTCATCAAGGAGCACCCGGAGGCGATCCTCGTCAACGAAGGCGCCAACACGCTCGACCTCGCCCGCGGCGTCATCGACATGTACCGCCCGCGCAAGCGTCTGGACGTCGGCACCTGGGGCGTCATGGGCATCGGCATGGGCCAGGCGATTGCGGCCGCGCTCGAGACCGGCCACCCCGTGCTCGCGGTGGAAGGCGACTCGGCGTTCGGCTTCTCCGGCATGGAGGTCGAGACCATCTGCCGCTACAACCTTCCGATATGCATCGTCATCTTCAACAATGACGGCATCTATCGCGGCACCGACGTCAACGGCGCGAACTCCGATCCGGCGACGACCGTGTTCGTCAAGGGCGCGCGCTACGACAAGATGATGGAAGCCTTCGGCGGCGTCGGCGTGAATGCCACCTCGCCCGACGAGCTCAAGCGCGCCGTCAACGAAGCCATGACGTCCGGCAAGCCGACGCTCATCAACGCGGTGATCGATCCGGCCGCGGGCTCGGAGAGCGGCCGCATCGGCAACCTCAATCCGCAGAGCGTTCTGCAGAAGAAGAAGTAAGTCCACCCCTTCAACCCTTTAATCCCTGTGGTTCGCAGGGGCAGACAGAGTACGGAGCAACACAATGACCAAAGCGCTCGAGGGCGTTCGCATTCTCGACTTCACCCACGTTCAGTCAGGCCCGACCTGCACGCAGCTGCTGGCATGGTTCGGCGCCGACGTGATCAAGGTGGAACGCCCGGGCGTGGGTGACATCACCCGCGGCCAGCTGCAGGACATCCCGAACGTGGACAGCCTATATTTCACCATGCTCAACCACAACAAGCGCTCGATCACGCTCGACACCAAGAATCCCAAGGGCAAGGAAGTCCTCACCGAGCTGATCAAGAAGTGCGACGTGCTGGTGGAGAATTTCGGCCCCGGCGTGCTCGACCGCATGGGCTTCCCCTGGGAGAAGATCCAGCAGATCAACCCGAAGATGATCGTCGCCTCGATCAAGGGCTTTGGCCCCGGCCCCTACGAAGACTGCAAGGTCTATGAGAACGTCGCCCAGTGCACCGGCGGCGCCGCCTCCACCACCGGCTTCCGCGACGGCCTGCCGCTCGTCACCGGTGCGCAAATCGGCGATTCCGGCACCGGCCTGCATCTGGCGCTCGGCATCGTCACCGCGCTCTATCAGCGCACGCATTCGGGCAAGGGCCAGCGCGTCACGGCTGCGATGCAGGACGGCGTGCTCAACCTGTCCCGCGTCAAGCTGCGCGACCAGCAGCGCCTCGCCCACGGCCCGCTCAAGGAATACAGCCAGTTCGGCGAAGGCATTCCGTTCGGTGATGCCGTGCCGCGCGCCGGCAACGATTCCGGCGGCGGCCAGCCCGGCCGCATCCTGAAGTGCAAGGGCTGGGAGACGGACCCCAACGCCTACATCTACTTCATCACCCAGGCCCCGGTCTGGGAGAAGATCTGCGACGTGATCGGCGAGCCCACCTGGAAGACCGATCCGAACTACGCCAAGCCGGCAGCCCGCCTGCCGCGCCTCAACGAGATCTTTTCCCGCATCGAGCAGTGGACGATGACCAAGACCAAGTTCGAGGCGATGGAGATCCTCAACAAGGACGACATCCCCTGCGGCCCGATCCTGTCGATGAAGGAGCTCGCCGAAGACCAGTCGCTGCGCGCGACCGGCACCGTGGTCGAGGTCGACCATCCCACCCGCGGCAAGTACCTCTCGGTCGGCAACCCGATCAAGCTGTCGGATAGCCCGAGCGATGTGCAGCGCTCCCCGCTGCTCGGCGAGCACACCGACGAGATCCTGCGCACGGTGCTCGGCTTCAGCGATCACCAGGTCGCCGACATCCACAAGTCCGGCGCGCTCGACCCGCCGCAGAAGCAGGCCGCGGAGTAAGCGGTCTCGCACTGACTGGAACGAGAGGGCCGTCCGAAAGGGCGGCCCTCTTTGCTTGCGCTGGCGTACCGTCGCGTGGGCCGAGCGAAAGCTGGGAAAGCCCCCCGTGCACTTTAGCGCGTTTTCGAGCGAAGTGGACACCGGTTCGCGTGAAGAAAACGCGTCAAAACAAGAATCTAGAGCTTCGGTTCTGATTCAATCAGA